>JAGWBC010000198.1:0-624 GCA_021296115.1 Anaerolineae bacterium
CGGGGCTTCGATACCATTGATATGCGCGATGGCTGATGTTGAGCTCGATCCTGCCAGGACGGCTGGAACGCGCGAGTCGACCAGCGCCCATCGCAACGAGCCATCGCTCCAGCGGCTGACTGCTCGGGCGCGCGCTGGCAGCAACTGGTCGCCAGCCTCCAAACTGCAGGAGTCAAGCTGATGCGCCGCGCCTTGCTCAAAAGGCAGGCCGAAGGTGAGCGGCAAGCCGGTAAGATCGCATTCGCGCGGATTGATCAATTCCAGCGGGACGGAAAGCGCCTGCCCCGCGACCGGCTGCGGATCGCGCGTCGAGAAGCTCAGCCTTTCGCTGGCCGATTCGCCGGCGGGATCCCGAGCAATAATCTCTGCGCTATATTCGGCGTCGGCTTGCAGGTCAGGTATGACCAGGTGATGCAGGCGGGATGCCGCGCCGCATTGAGTTGTCACCTGCTGGCCGTCAGCGGCGGACAGGTGGGCCTCGACCGCAGCGACGCGAGAAGTCAGGAATTGCAGATTAGCGCTGCGACTTCCGTTGGCGCCGGCCTCGACGCGCCAGCTGAGATTGCGGATCTCGGGCGCGAAGCTGCTCGGCTCGGGGCGTTCGCTCAGCAGCAGCACATGCTC
>JAGWBC010000198.1:729-6179 GCA_021296115.1 Anaerolineae bacterium
CGGCCGATGTCTTGGCCGCGCAGGCGCAGGATCAGCGGGCTGGGCTCGCCGGCTTGGAGGTAGATGACGACGCCGATGTAACGCGGGCCGGTGTGGTCGGCCTGGTTCTGCACAGTCTGCCAGAAGCGCTGGCGCAGGGTCGATGGGACGCCGGCGGCAGCCACCGAAGCCGGGCGCACCACGCTGGGGCGCGGGTAGCCGCTGATGCCGATATCAGGCGTCCAGCCGTCCAGGCCTTCGCTGTCGACCGCGCGCCAGCAGAAGTTGCGCTCGTCCGCCAGCAGCGCGGCGATGCGCTCCGGCTCAATGATGTCGATATGGGGCAGTGTTTTCATTGGTTGACTTTCTCAAATTGACCAAGCAAAAAGATAATAAATTAAGCCACAGAGTACACAGAGTAAAAACGAGGACACAGAGTAAGAATGTTTAGCAGCAATATGGTAGCGACCCTTTTCCACATCACGGAAAACGAGCTGAAGTGCGCGAGCGTCGTATTGATACCATTTCCTCTGTGTCCTCAAAATTACTCTGTGTACTCTGTGGCAAAAGAAAAACTCCTCGAGACGAGATTTGCATTATCTAATTGCGCACACTCTTATCGCGGATGTGTTTCCGCCAGTAAGGAAACATATAGGGTTTGCGCTTGCCTTTGAAGTGCAGAACCAGCGCATCGGGATAATAGCCGTCCATTTTATGCGCCTTTGCCGTCGAAAAGTTGTAGCGCGCGCAGGGCAGGAAGCGGATGTCGATATCGCCCAGGCGCCAGTTGAAGCTGTCCTGCCGGGCGAAATCGACAGCAGTGAAGAGTTCGCGCAGGGTGTCTTGATCGCCGCCCCAAACGCTCTGCTTCAGGTGCGCCGCGCGGAATTCGCGCAGCCAGATCTCGTGGAAAGCCGCCGCGGCCTCCAGGTCATCACCTTGCGCGAAGTTGATGCCGGCGTTGATGGGCCACTTGCTATCGCCGTCGCGGTAGGTCAGCGCGGCAGCGAAGTCCTCAGCGAAGACATGCGACAGGTCGCCGTTGATCAGCAGGTCGCTGTCGAGGAAGACGGTGTGTCCGCGGGCGGCGCGCAGGTAAGCCAGCCAGGCGATGGAGCGCGAGAGCATGGGCTGCTGCGGGTCGAGCTCGTAGCGGATGATTTCGATATCGGCACAGGGCGGAAAATACGTGTCACCGTCGCTGAGCACGACCGCGCGGCAATCGGGATGAAAGCGCCGCGCCGAGGCGAACATGGTCTGAATGTACTGATGCGGCTCGGTGACGGTGATGGTCGACGTAGTCTGGTGGATGCTGGCCATAGTCTGGTCGGTCACATCCATGTAGAAAGTGACGAAGGTGATGGGCTGTGTCGAATTCACGTTGCTGCCAGTCATGAGGGAGTCCGTTCAGACATTTTTACCACCGAGTACACCGAGTTTATTGATGGCACAGAAGTAAATGCAAGTAAGCAATTAAACAATCTGCCACAAATTCTACCCCCTCTCTATCCCACCATCTCTATGGCGGGCATCCCCGAATCATCGGGGGGAAGCTTCGACGTACCTGTGCTGCTCCCCCTCTCTGATGATTCGGAGAGGCGGCCGGGGGTGAGGTAGAACATCGCTGCCCTCGGTGGTAATTTTTTCAACCATACAACTTTTCAAACTCGCGCATCAGGTCGGCTTTGAGCTCGAAGCCGATGCCGGGCGCTTGCGGCGGCTGGATACGCCCGTCGATGACCGGGATATTGTCGCCGAAGCCGCCAAAGGGCTGGAAGACGCGCGGGTAGGATTCGTTGCCGAAGAGGCCCAGGCCGGCGGCGATATGCAGCGCGAATTGATGGCCGCCGTGCGGGATGCAGCGCCGGTGCGACCAGCCGTATTCCGTCAGCATCTCCAGCGTGCGCAGGTACTCGACCAGTCCGTAGCTCAGCGCCGGGTCAAATTGCAGGAAGTCTCGTTCCGGCCGCATGCCGCCGTAACGAATCAGGTTGGCGGCGTCGATGGTCGAGAAGAGGTTCTCGCCAGTGGCCAGCGGCAGGCTGGTCGCTGATGCCAGCGCCGCATTGAGCAAGTAATCCAGCGGATCGCCGGCTTCTTCGTACCAGAAGAGGTCGTAAGGCTCGAGCGCTTCGGCGTATTGCAGCGCCGTCTTTAGGTCGAAGCGTCCGTTGGCGTCAACCGCCAGCGCCTGACCATCGCAGACGATTTCAAGAGCAGCCTCAATGCGCCACCGGTCCTCATCCAGCGAGTCGCCGCCGATCTTGATCTTGACATTGGCGTAGCCCATATCAAGGTAACTCTTGATCTCGTCTTGCAGGGCGCTGAGTCCCTTGCCCGGGTAATAGTAGCCGCCGGCGGCATAGACAAAGACGGCTTCATCGACCGCGCCGCCGCGATAACGCTGGCCCAGCAGCTGATAAAGCGGCAGGCCTTCGATCTTGGCGACCAGGTCCCAGAGCGCCATGTCCAGCACGCCGACCGCCACCGATCGCTCGCCGTGGCCGCCCGGTTTTTCGTTGGCCATCATGATGTCCCAGGCTTTGGCGGGGTCGAAGTTGTCGCCCTCGTCCGCCAGCAGCGCATCGGGACTTGCGCCCAGCAAGCGCGGGATGAAGCGCTCGCGCAGCAGGCCGCTCTGCGAGTATCGTCCGTTGGAGTTGAAGCCGAAGCCGATCAGCGGCGCCCCATCGCGGATGACATCGCTTTCTATGCCGACGATGGAGGCGGTCATCTGCGAGAAGTCGATGAAGGCGTTGCGGATGGAGGACTTGATAGGCACGGACAAGTCGCGAATGGCGGTGATTTTCATATTGTCGTGCTGCTCTCCTGTAGCGAATATATCAACCTTATCTTTACCACCGAGTACACCGAGGAAAAAGAGTACACAGAGTTAATTCAGATGATGTGCTGCTTTTTCGGTACGCCAGGCCTCGCGCCGATTGTGGATGGGCAGTTTGTCGCCGCGCAAACCGCTGTGCTCGGCGACTTGGTAGCGGGCGAAGAAGGCGTCCAGCTGGGCGCGCAGTGAGTCGGCGATATGGCGGCGGTCGTCATCGTCGATCAGATTGACCGTCTCGCGCGGGTCGGCGATCAGGTCGTGCAGCAAGTCGCCCTGTTCTGCGCGGCAGACGAGCTTGTAGCGCTCGTCGCGGATGGCGCGGGTTGTACCGTATTCGCCGATGTAGACGTTCCGCCAGTCGCCGCCGGGCTCGCCCAGCAAGATCGCCTTGGCGCTGCGGCCGGGCAGACCTGCCCTATCAGTAGGCTCGGCGCCGGCGATGTCGAGCAGGGTCGCATGCAGATCGCAGTGGCTGACGAACTCTGCCCGTCGCGTCCCGCCGGCAATGACACCCGGCCAGTTCGCAATCAGCGGCACGCGAATCGACTCCTCGAGCATATTTAGCGGTTCGCTGCCATTGCCCTTGCCCCAGAGTCCGTGATGCCCCAGGTTCAAGCCGTGATCGGAAGTGTAGACTATCAGCGTGTCGTCCCGTTCACCCTGCGCGTCCAGCTCATCCAGCATCCGCCCTACCCCGGCGTCGATCATCGTCACCGAGGCGTAGTACTGCGCCCGGGCTTCGCGCGGATCGTCCGGCGCGATTGGATGCCTGCCGGCGGCGCCAAAGGGATATGCAATGTCGTCGGGGATGTCGCGGAAGGTCGCGCGGCGGTATTGCGAGACCAGCCGCTCCGGGCGGTTGAGCCAGGGATTGTGCGTGGCCGCGTAGCCGACGAAGAGAAAGAAGGGCTTGCCCCGGTCGCGCGAGCGCAGAAAGTCGACGGCGGCATCGCTGATGATCTGCGTGTCCGTTCCGCGCAGCTCGACAACCGCGCCTTGATCGCTGTACTTGTTGATCGGGCTGTCGTACTTGGGCGTCTTGCGCCAGGCGCTGTACCAGAAGTCGAAGCCTGGCTTGGGGATTTCGCCGCTGCCGCAGTGCCACTTGCCTGTGAGCGCGGTCGTATAGCCGGCCGCCTGCAAACGCTGGGCGAGAAGCGGCGTATCCGCCAGCCAATCTGCCGCCTGCACTGCCATGTCGTCTTCGGCCAGGTGGTCGTGGACGCCATGCTGTGAGGGGTAGAGGCCGGTCCAGAAGGACGCGCGCGCCGGCGAACAGACCGGGCAGGGTGTGAAGGCGTTCTGCATCAAGATGCCGGTCTGGGCCAGATGCGTCAAGTTTGGCGCGTGTATCTCGCTGTTGCCATAAGACGGCAGCGCCCACTGCGCGTGGTCATCGCTGAAGAAGACGATGATGTTCGGCGTTCTGGACATGAGGGCGCTAGGGCTGCCCGGCCAGCTCAATGGCGCGGAAGGGGTCGTTGCGGGCGACGAAGTCATCCAACGCCGCCGGTCCCTGGGCGAAGAAAGGCTCGGCGGTGTCGCGGCGGCTGTAGGGCTGAATAGGTACGCCGCGCAGCGACAACAGATACTTGCCGGAGGCCGGGAAGCCGCTGCTGATGATGAGGTCATTGAAAGCCATCAGCTTGTCATGGGCGCGCCGCCGCAGCTGGGCCGGCAGCCTTAGATCGCAAACTTGCTCGCTGAGCTCAGGCGCGACGATGGGCAGCCAACCGCAGAAGCCGGCGCCGCCCGCCTCCATCGATGGCGGCAGCACGGCCAAATTGGCTTGGTAGAGCTTCAGGTTCGTGCCGGCGGCCGCTCTGACCTTGGCGCTGAAGGGCGCAATCTGGCGGCAAGTGTCTTTCATAAAGTAGAAGCGGTTGCTGGCGGCAACTTGCGACACTTCTTCCGGGCTGAGCAGACGATGCTCCGGCTCGGGGATTTCGTAGAGGCCCAAGCGCACGTCAGGCGCAACCAAGCCCGCTAGTTCCAGCAATTGATCGGCCAGCCCGTCGGCCGATGGCAGCAGAGAAAGCGCCACCACGGCAACATCCGTGCCCAGGTCGTGGATGCGCTGCAGGCTGTCGGCTTGCTCGGCGAGCGTCGCGCCGTAGTTGCCGACCGCCGCCGCCGCCAGGCCGCCGCGGGGATGCCGGGCGACGCATTCTGCCACGCGGAAGCGCTCGTCGTGATCAAGCAGCAGCATCTCGCTGGCCTGCCCCAGGGCCAGCACGCCGGGCAATTTCAAGTCGCGGTAGAAATCCAGCAGCGCGCCGATGGCGGCCAGGTCAAGCGTGTTATCGCCGTCGAAAGCCGTCAGCAGGATAGGCCAGGCGCCATCGCGAATCGCCAATTGAGTCATGCTCTCTCTCCCGCCGGACCAGCCAATCCGACCGTTCTGAAATCGTTTTCCGCGTGAAAGTATAACCACTGCTGCGAAATTGTCAAAAACTGGCTCATTCGAGTAGTATATTGAACGGCAATTTGACAAAGTCAAACACATGCGCTAGCTTTATGGAAATCGTTTTCCGAAGCTCTTAATCGGGCAGTGCCTTGATGCAAAAAGTCACCATCCATGATGTGGCCCAATATGCCGGGGTTTCGGTGGGCTCAGTCTCGCGCGCGC
>JAGWBC010000199.1:0-5434 GCA_021296115.1 Anaerolineae bacterium
ATTATTTGACCGAGGAGTTGTACCCGGACTTCGCCGACTATGCCGCGGCCTTTGCTGAGCGCTACGCGGGATCGGTGGATCGCCTCATCATCTGGAATGAGCCGAATCTCAGCTTTGAATGGGGCTATCAGCCGGTGGATCCGGCTCGCTATGTTCGCCTGCTGGAAGCCAGCTACGCGTCGATTAAGCAGGCGAATCCGAGCGCTGTTGTATTGGCTGGCGCGCTGGCGCCTACCCTGGAGCGCAGAGGCAGCAGCGCGGGACTCAACGAGTTGGACTTCTTGCAGGCTATGTACGACTTGGGCGCGGGGGAATACTTCGACGCCCTGGCGATTCACAGTTATGGTTTTCAAGCACCGCCGGAAGCCGAGCCGGCGCCCGACCGCTTGAACTTCCGCCGCAGCGAGCTGCTGCGCGATATCATGCTGGAAAACGACGACGGGCACAAGCCGGTCACTATCACTGAGAGCGGCTGGAATGATCATGCCCGTTGGACGCAAGCCGTCCGCCCGTCGCAGCGCTCGGCCTACACTGTGCGGGCTTTCCAATACGCCGAGCAGAAGTGGCAATGGCTGGAGAACCTCTGCATTTGGGCGCTGCGCTATCCGGCGGATGTCTACAGCTATCCGGACAATTTTACCTTGGTGACCTCCGGCTTCGTGGAAAAGCCGATCTATTTCGCGCTGCAGGATTATGCGCGCGGCTGGGCAAAAAGCGAGATGCCTTGGCTGCCGCCGCCGCGAGCGGACGAATGAAAGCAGCAGCACGTATATTAAGCGGCTTGACGGTGGCGCTGCCGCTGGCCTTTCTTGTCGGCGCCGTCGTGCGGCATTATCAGCTGCCGGACCCGGCTGTCGCCTTCCCGCGCGGCGAGATCGTCATTGGCGTGGACGGCAGCTTTCCGCCCTTCGCTTACGATGATGGCGGCGAACTGCACGGGCTGGATATCGACCTGGGCGAGGCGCTTGGGCGAGAAATTGGGTTGCCCGCGCGCTTCGTGAGCATCAGCTTCAACGGTTTGTACGATTCGCTAATCAGCGGCAAAGTCGATCTGCTGATTTCGGCGCTGCGCGTGGCGCCGGCGCGGCGTGAGGATGTGCGTTATTCGCGGCCATATTATGACAACGGCTTGGTGCTGGTCAGCGAGGTCGGCGCGGCGCTTGATGCGGACGAGCTGGGCGGAAAGCGGATCGCCTATGAGTACGCCAGCAGCGCAGACAGCCAGATTCGGGCATGGGAGCGCGAGGGAGTCCGAGTCCAGAAGTTGCCGTACGAGCTGCCCGCACACGCTTTGGACGCGCTGCGCTATGGGCAGGCCGACGGCGCGCTGACGGACGCCACGACATTTCGCCTGTATGCGAAATCGCAGGGAGAATGGCGACCGGAGGCCGAGTTCGTGACACAGGATCCCTACGCGATCGCAGTGCGGAAAGACCGAGTCGGCGCCTGGAAACTGGTAGAGCGCGCCTTGTCCGCTTTGAAAGATAGCGGTGAACTGGCTAGAATCGTTGAGACATGGCTGTGAGGGTGCAGGGGCGAGCGCCTGACAGGTGGATTCACCACAGAGTCACAGAAGTGGAAGCAAGAAAGTCGTGCAACAAAAGCCAACTACTTAGCACGCAGAGAGCGCAGAGAAATTCCAATTATATGTTTTCATTTTCGGGCGATTCACAGGATCGCCCCTACAGCCGACCAAGTTGAGGATTTCAATTACTTACTTGGAATCACTGAGGACACTGAGGATTAAATGCGAGAAGTGTGCGAAGTTGACCAATAGCGAAGCCGTAAACGGGGGAGAGAGCCATGACTGACAATGTACGCTGGGGAATCTTGAGCACGGCCAATATCGGACGCCGCGTGATACCGGCTATCCAGGCCTCAAGCAACGGCGTCGTGGCGGCGGTTTGCAGTCGGTCGCTGGAGCGCGCGCAAGCTTTCGCCGCAGAACAGGATATACCGCGCGCTTTGGGCAGCTACGAAGCATTGATCGCGGATACCGAGATTGACGCCATCTACAATCCGCTGCCCAACAGCATGCACGCCGAATGGAGCATCAAGTGCGCTGAGGCGGGCGTGCCGACCTTGTGCGAAAAACCATTCGCCAGCGACGCGGCAGAGGCGCAGAGCATCGTGGACGCCTTTGAAACGCATGATGTGCTACTGGCGGAAGCCTTTATGTATCGCTTTCATCCGCAGCAGGCCAAAGTGAAGGAGATTGTGGCCGCGGGCGGCATCGGCGAGCTACAGATAATCAACAGCAGTTTCACCTTTGCGATTAGCGACGAAGCCAATATCCGCTTGAGCAAAGCCTTGGCCGGTGGCGCGCTGATGGATGTCGGCTGCTACTGCGTCAATCTGATGCGCTTTGTGACGGGCGAAGAACCGGCGCGCGTGACGGCCAGCGGGCGCATCGGCGAGACGACCGGCGTCGACGAAGCGCTGGCGGCTACCTTCGAGTTTCCTTCCGGCGTGATCGGCCATTTTGATTGCGGCTTGCGGGCGCATCGTCAGCATTCCTACACGTTAAAGGGCAGCGAGGGGATGATTGTTGTGCCTACCAGCTTCGTGCCGGACAAGTCCGCTGAAACGCTGGTGCGGCATTGGCGAGGCGATGAATACAGCGAGCATATCATCCCGGCGACCGACCACTATCAGCTGATGGCGGAAGACTTCTCTGACGCGCTGATCAACAAACGCGCGCCGCGCTTCCCCGCGACTGATGCGGTGCAGAATATGGTGGTGGTTGATGAGCTGCTGGCGCAAGTGCGCTAGTGCGATGCCCCGGCCAGCACGAGCTCGCCGGTCTGAACGCGCCAGAGCGAAGCGTAGAGCCCGTCCAGAAGCAGCAGGTCTTGGTGGTGGCCGCTCTCCAGCAGCCGGCCATCTTGCAGCACGTAGATCATATCGGCATTGCGCACGGTAGACAGCCGATGGGCGATGACAATTGTGGTGCGCCCAATCACGATCCGCTCCAGCGAACGCTGAATGGCGGCTTCGGTTTCGTTATCGACCGATGAGGTCGCTTCGTCGAGCACGAGTATGGGCGGGTCGGTCAGCACGGCGCGCGCGATGGACAGGCGTTGGCGTTGGCCGCCGGAGAGCTTCTGTCCGCGTTCGCCAACTACGGTGTCGTAGCCTTGCGGCAACTGCGAGATGAATTCGTGCGCTTCGGCTACCCGGGCCGCTTCGATTATGCGGTCCATCGGGGCGTCGGGGTCGCCGTAGGCGATGTTTTCGCGGACGGTGCCGTGAAACAAAAAGACATCCTGGCTCACCAGGCCTATGGCGCGGCGAATGTCTTCCTGCCGCAGTTCGCGCAAGTCCAGGCCGTCGAGCAAGACGCGCCCGGCGCTGACATCGTAGTAACGCAGCAGCAATTTGATTACCGTGCTCTTGCCGGCGCCGGTCGCCCCGACGATGGCGATGGTATCACCCGCGGGGACATCCAGCGAGAGCTTCCGAATCACTTCGCGCCCGTCGCTGTAGGCGAACTCCACTTGTTCCAGCCGCATCTGCCCGCGAACGTCCTCTGTGGGCAGGTGAATGTGGCCGTCAATGACGGATGACTTGATGCCTAGCAAGTCGAGTATGCGAATGGTGGAAGCCATGGCGCGCTGGTAGAGATCGAAAGTTTCGCCCAGGCGGGTCAGCGGCCAGAGCAGACGCTGCGTCATAAAGATCAGGACGCTGTAGGCGCCGATCTCGAGAAGGCCATCGAGGGCCAGTTTGCCGCCGGCGATGGTGATGGCGATGAAGCCGGTGACGATCACCATGCGGATCAGGGGCGTAAAGGCGGAGCCCCAGCGAATGGCGCGGCGATTGCGCTCCAGGTATTCGTTGCTCTCGAAGCGCAGACGCTCGGCTTCAAAGTCTTCGGCGGTGAAGCTCTTGATGGTGGCGATGCCGCTCAAGCTATTGGAGAGATGATGGTTGATGACGCTAACCTGCTCGCGCACGGAAATGTAGAGTGGCGCGAGCAGCTTTTGGAATTTCAGCGAACCCCAGATGATGAAGGGAATGGGCAGGGCCGCCATCCAGGCGACGCTGGGCGCGATGAAGACAAATATGCCGCCGATTGTGATTATCGTGGTCAAGATTTGAACCACGTCGTTGGCGCCGATATCCAGGAAGCGCTCTAACTGGTTGATGTCGTCGTTGAGCACGGACATCAAGCCGCCGGTGCTCTGATCTTCAAAGTAGCCGAGCTCGAGGCGTTGCACGTGATCGTAGGCTTCGACGCGCAAGTCATGCTGCATGGATTGGGCCAGGTTGCGCCAGTAGACGCGCTGCAGATAGCCGAAAACGGATTCCAGCAGCCAGACGATTAGCGTTACGACGCCGAGGATAATCAGCTGCATCGACAGATCAGCCACGCCCCAGCGGCCCAACAAGGAATTCTGACGTTCGACGACGATATCCACTGCCATGCCGATGAGCACCGGCGGCATGATATCAAAGAGTTTGCCCAAAACGGAAAAACTGGTCGCCCAAGCCACACGACGCTTGTAGACCCCAGCATAATTGAGCAAGCGGACAAAGGGATGGCGTTTCTTTATTTTTGATTTCATGCGCAGGGGGCTGGATTTCGTATCATATAAACGTTGAATTATAGAGGAATGCTGGGTAGCGCGCTATATGACATCGGACAGGGAGACACAAATATCAACGGAATCGACACTACTGGCCGACTCCGCGCAGAATTTTTCGCCACAGAGACACAGAAGTAACACCAAGTAAGTCGTGCAACAAAAGCCAACTACAGAGCACGCAGAGAGCGCAGAGAAAGTTCAATCAGATGTTTTAATTTTCGGGCGATTCACAGAATCGCCCCTACAGCCGACAGAGTTGAGGATTTCAATTACTTACTTGGAATCACTGAGGCACAGAGGTTTTTTTGGACTAGGCGGATTTAACAAGCCAGCGAAGGTTTCCACTAACATGGTTATTTCTAGCGAGGCGACGCAATCAACACGGTCAGCGGATGAGCCCGCCCCCGCCGGCGCCGGCAGCGAGAGCGGCCACGGCGTCGCGATCGACCAGGGGCAGATCGCCGGGGATGGTGTATTTCAGCGCCGACATGGCCACGCCCCACTTTAGCGCTTCGGCGACATCATCTTGCCGCAGCCAGGTATAGAGGAAACCAGCCGCGAAAGCGTCGCCGCCGCCGATTCGCCCGACCTCGCCAGCTAGTATGGCCGGCTGGCGAATCGTCTCGCCGGCGGGCGATCGCGCCAGCGCGCCGTCTACCCCCAAGGTCATGACGATCAGCGTATCTGCGTAGCGGGCGGCGAGCGTATTCAGGGCGTCGTCGGCTTGGGCGGGACCGTACATCACTTGATAATCACCCAGCGGGCAGAAGATGACATCCGCCAGCGACATAGCCTGGTGGCAGCCAACGGCAGCCTGCGCGCCGCTCCAGAGTTTGCTGCGATAG
>JAGWBC010000199.1:5547-6518 GCA_021296115.1 Anaerolineae bacterium
CTCCGGCAGGTCCCCCGGCTGCATGCGGCTGATGGCGGAATCACGCCGGTCGTAGATGATCTCGCTGGCGCGGGGGGTTTGCGCCTTCTCGTGAAAGTAGATGCCCAGCCGTTCGTCGTCGGCCCAGACCACATGGCTGACATCGACGCCGTACTGGGCGATGCGGTTGCTGATGTAGCGACCCAGCGGCGAGCGCGGCAGGCGGGACAGCCAGGCGACCCTCATGCCCAGCCGGGCCAAGCCGACCGCGGTGTTGGATTCGGTCCCGCCGACCCAAATATCGAAGGATTGCGTCTGCTCTATCCGCAGGAAACCGGGCGGCGTCAAACGCATCATGGATTCACCAAATGTCAGTACATCGTAGCGATTCATCCTGCGCTTCCTATGTCGTCGCGGCGGCCTGCGCCAGCATACTGCGCGGGGCCGATTTTGGCTAGCATGCGCCAAATGATACCGCTATACTCGCCGCATGGCACATATCGGAATTGACGCCCGGCTCACTCACTATCGTGTTGGCGGCATCAGCCGGTATATCACCGCCCTAATCGGCGCCCTTGAACAGCTGCAGCCGGCGCATGACTTCACGCTCGTGCAGAGCAGAAAGGCGCGGGGGCGCTTGTCCACTCGTTTACGGACTGCCAAGGCCTGGACGCCACCGCATCATCGCTGGGAGCGAGCGGCGCTCTCGGTAGAACTGGCGCGACACCGCTTCGACTTGCTGCACAGCCCCGACTTCATCGCTCCGCTGCGCGGCGGCAAACGTCATGTGATCACCGTGCATGATCTCAGTTTCATCCACTATCCCGAGTACATCACCGCCGAAAGCCGCCACTACTACAACGGGCAGATCGCGGCCTCCGTGCGGCGGGCGGATCATATTCTGGCCGACAGCGAGGCGACCAAGCGCGACCTGATCGATATTCTGGATGTGCCGGCGGATCAGATCAGCGTGCACATGCTGGGCGTGGACG
>JAGWBC010000199.1:6598-8047 GCA_021296115.1 Anaerolineae bacterium
GGCTTGGCGCGGGCTTATCGCGAGCTCAAGCTGGATTATCCCGATGCGCCAAAGCTGGTCATCGTGGGCCGCCCCGGCTGGCATTATGATCAGCTGATGTCCGATCTGCGCGCGGTGGGAATCAACGACGACCTTATCATCAAGCAGGAGGTCGCGGACGGTCAGCTGCCGGCGCTTTACAACCATGCCCTGGCTCTGATTACGCCGTCATTTTACGAGGGCTTTGGCCTGACGGCGCTGGAAGCCATGGCTTGCGGCAGGACGCCGATCGTGAGCCGAGTCGCCTCCCTGCCGGAGATCGTGGGCGATGTGGGATTGCTGATCGATCCGCAGGACATCAGCTCGATCGCCGACGCGCTTGCCCGCGTCTTATGCGAGAGCCAATGGCGCAGGCAGCAAGAAAAGGCGGCGCTGCAGCGGGCGGCTGGATTCCGCTGGAGCGATACGGCCCGTATCGCGCTCGACTGCTATGAGCGCGTACTCGGCTAGGCGAGCAATGAAGATCCTGCTGCTCACGCCGGATTTGCCCTACCCCAGCGAGTCGGGCGCCGCCTTGCGCAATATGGGCATCATCCGCGGGCTGCGCGCGGCCGGGCATGAGGTTACGCTGCTCAGTTTTCGCGCCAGCCCGGAAGCGCCGTCGTCGAGTCCGCTGGCGGAACTATGCCACAGGCTTCATACGGCGCCGCTGCCAAACAGAACGCGAAGAAAGCGCCTGATCACGCTATTGACCACTTCCAGAGCGGATCTGGAATCTAGGCTGGCGAGCGATGCCTACGAGCGCGCTTTGCGGCAAGAGCTGCAAACGGAGCGCTTCGACATTGTGCAATTCTCGGGCATTGAGCTGGGTGGATACCTGGAAGCTATTCTAGCGGCGAAGGGCAGTGCGAAGGTGGTTTACGACGCGCTTAACGCCGAAGCCGACTTGCAGCGCGTTATCGCCCGCGTCGATGCCGGGCGGGTCAAAGGCATGCCGGCTGCGGTATATTCGGCGGCTCAGGCGCGGCGGCTCTCGCGCTTTGAAGAACGCGTCTGCACGGGCGTCGACGCCGTCATCGCTGTCAGCGGCGAAGACCGGGATTTGCTGGGGCGCTACGGGGGAGCGCCCATCACGGTGATGTCAAATGGCATCGCGGTGGCGGAATATCGCCCGCCGGCGGACAATACTCGCTCAAAGCGGCATATCGTGTTCAGCGGCAAGATGGATTATCGCCCCAATGTTGACGCTGCTGAATGGTTGTGTAAGGCGATAATGCCGCGTGTCTGGGAGGGAGAGCCGGCGGCTTGCCTGAGTATCGTGGGGCGGAACCCGCACCCGCGCCTTGGGGTGTTGGCGGAGGACCCGCGCATCAAGCTGACCGGCTGGGTCGAGTCGGTGCTGCCATATTTGCACGAAGCCGCTCTCTTTGTCGTGCCGCTTCGCATGGGCAGCGGGACGCGGCTGAAGAT
>JAGWBC010000200.1 GCA_021296115.1 Anaerolineae bacterium
CCACCGAGTAGTCGACGAATTCGGGCGTCTGCACGATCGTGCCGAAGACATCGGCGCCATCGTTAATGCGCGTCTCGTTGAAAGCCCAGTCCAGGCCGCCGGAATAATAGAGTGCCATCTTCATGCCTTGGTCGCGCACAGCCTCAGTCAGATCACCGACCACATCGCGCATCGTGTGGTAGTCCGGCTTGCGCGGGCAGGGGATGTCGCTGGGCCACAAAGTGAAGCCATCGTGATGCTTGGTGGTCAAGACCACGTATCGGGCCTTGACCTCGCTGAAGAGCGAAACCATGTCAGCCGGCTGCCAGCGTCTGAGCGCTGAATTAAACCCGGCCGCGAAGTCATCGTAGTCGAAGTCCGCGCCATAGTTCCGCGTATGCCACTCGCGCGTGGGGCTGTCTTCGAATTTCAGCGTGTTCAAATACCATTCGGCGTAAGAATTGAGCCGGAACCATTGGCTCATATCGCCGCTTTCGAAGACCTCGCCGATATCGCCGCCGTGGGGCGCCCAGGCCGGCACCGAATACAGCCCCCAATGGATGAAAATGCCTAACTTGGCGTTGTGATACCAGTCGGGTACTTCGTGTGTCCTGACAGATTCAAGTGTTGGTTCGTAGGTCATATTTCCGTTGCCTCTTCTCTGTTATGAATAGATTTTGAGAAACTCACCATTCTTCCTGACGGATGCTCCCATCCGACATGGCCAGCAGTATGGACTCATCGGCCAGCGCTATGCAGTCGACATCGCTCGCGACGGTCTCCTGCCAGTTTAAGCCGCCGTCGCTTGAGCCCACCACGCCGTCGTTCACCTGCGCGATAATCCGCGAATCGTCCGCCAGCGCGATGGCATTCACTGCGCCATCTGTCTCCAGCAGGGTCTCCCACTTGTTACCATTGTCGCTTGAGCGCAGCAATCCCTGCGTCTCACAGCCGGCATAGAGCGCGCCGCATTCAGCCAGCGCCAAGCTCAGCACAGTGTCGTCGCCCGCGGGCATGGATAAGTCCTGCCACAAGCGTCCGCCGTTTTCGCTCGCGTAGATGCCACTGCTCGTGCCCGCGTAAGCCAGACGGTCCTCGGCGAATCGCGGCGAAAGGGTCAGGGCGTAGATGCTGTGATCGAATAGGCCGTGATTGACCGCCAGCCAAGTCGCGCCGCCGTCAGTCGAGCGAAAAACGCCGTCCTCGAATGTGCCCGCCAGGACGCAGCCACCGGCAGTGAAACCGGGCGCAGCAGCCAGGCAAGTCACCAGAGGCGCCGGCGAGCGCAGCGGAATCGCCAGCCAACTCTCTCCGCCGTCAGACGAACGGGCGACGCCGCCGCTGATGCCGGCCAGCATCAAGCCGCTGGCGTCATCGATGGAGAGCGCCAGGGTAGGCATGGCTTGATCGGGCAGCCAGGAACTATATAGGCTGCGCTCCTTGCCTGGCACATTGATGCGATACAAGCCGGTCTGGCGCGCGGCGTAGATCGCTCCGCCCGCGGCGACCACGCTGTGCGCCCGGTCCATGAGATCGGCAGTCGTCATTTAGGGCTCCGTCATGGTTTCAGGATCGCGATGCAATACCAGGACATCAATCGTCAGCGCCAACGCTGCGCTTGAGACCGCGCGCCGCAGCGCTTCGACCTGCACCTGCGCGACGTCGACGATGCCGGCTGCTGCCACATCGACGAATGCCTCTTTCATCACATCGAAGCCGCCGTTGGATTCGCCCGGCGTCATTTGCGCCAGGATTTCGCTGGGGTCATAGCCGGCGTTTGCCAGCAACAGACGCATCGGCGCTACTGCTGCGCGCGCCAGGATTAAGCAGGCAGCGCGTCCCTCCAAGTCGTCATGACATTCGGCTTCCGCCAGCAGCCAATCGCGACAGGCTGCCAGCGCCACGCCGCCACCTGGAATCACGCCGCCGGCTGCCGCGCCACGCAGAGCGCGAATGCTGCGTTCCGCCAATTCCTTGCGTTGCCGGATCTCGTCTTTGGCGATGCCGCCGACATAAACCGTCGCCAGCCCGCCATTCAGCTTGCCCAAGCGGCCCAGCGCTCGGGCGCGCGTATCGTCATCTTCAGTCTCGCGGTAGGTCCGGCGCAGGCGGCGCGCCTGATCGCGAATCGCCCGCGGATCGCCTTTACCGCTGGCGAAACCGAAGTTCTTATCGTCGGCCCAGACCCAACGCGCCCGGCCAAAATCGCCTGCTGCGACCGTCTCCAGCGATTCGCCGGCTTTCAGCAAAATCGGCCGTCCGCCGGTTAACAGGCAGATGTCAGCTTGCGCCTGGCTTAAGTCGCCCGGATGGAATTCGTCGATGGCGACCACGACCGTGCGAATCTTGTCGCTCAGACGCTTGTCCAGGACGACTGATAAGCCCTTCTCCGAGATTGAGGCCACGACCAGCAGCAGCTGTTTGATGCCGCGGCGCAGCGCCAGTTGCATCAGCGGCACCAGCTCGGCCGGCTCTTCGATCTCCATGTCGGTCACCAGAATCGTGGCGTCCTGCAACTCAGCCACCTGCCGATGACCGCCGCGCAGCATTTCTTTGGATTGCGCGCCGCCTTTCCAATAGCAACCGGCGACATAGTTGTATTCCATACCGCGGCCGTGGCCTTCGCGAACATCGACCTGCCCGTAGGGCCCTATCGTGTACAGTACTTCGCCGAGGATGCGCGCCATCTCTTCGTCATAACAGACGGAAAACGCGGCCGCCTGGAGTTCCGCTTCGCTGCGGAGAAAACGCGTCTCTTCCGTCAAGCGTTCAATGAGGCGCGGCAGAAGTTCCGTCAAGCGGCTGCGCAAGCGCATGGGATCGGCGCCGGCAGCGATGAAGCGCAGGCCCTCGCTATAGATCTGTTCATACAAGACCGCTGTTGTCGCGGCGCCGTCGCCCGCCTGCTCGCGCATTCGCCACAAGACCTGCCGCAGCAGCATGGCGCCAACGTCATCGTCCGGCTCGGGCAGCGCAATGATGCGCCGCGCGATCAGTCCGCCATCGTCCAGCAGTTCAAGCTTGTCGAGGTTTTGTGTCACCGAACGGCGCGGCAGCGGACCCAGCGTAGGCGCGATGGCCTGCGTCAGCGTGAATATGCCTCGCCTTAAGGCGCGCTGGGCCTGTGGCTGATGGATGACCTTGGGTTGCGGCATAATTTGTGTCAAACTTGCTTGGAATCTTGCTGCGTCAGAAAATAAGATACGAGCGACAAGCTTTCGACAGTCAGTCAGCGGCGGCGCTGATGCTTGACGCGCGCTTGGAAATAATAAACTTGTATGCTCGCGCGAGCAAGGCGGGTTCTCGACAGATCATCGCCATCTACGAAACCGATTACGTGTTTGTCGGCGAACCTTTTGACAAATCGACAATCCTGGACTACTATACAAACCACGTCCGCATCGGCACTTAATGTTTGTGCCGCGTGCCGGTTAATTCGCTAGAAGAATCTTGTCGAAGGAGGCGCCTAACCCAGTATCGATAAGCAGCAGTACTTAATTTGGCCGAGAGAAACTATGGAAAGGAACCGACATGAGCACTGAGAAACTTTCACGCCGCGCGTTTTTGAAGCTCGCAGCCGCCAGCAGTTCCGGTGTTGCGCTTGCGGGACTGGGACCCTTGAGCAATATCGCCGGCGCCCAGGACCAGGTCGAGTTGACTTTTGGTCGCCACTGGGAAGCGGCATTCCGCCCGCGCCAGGCCGAGTACGATGAAGGCTTCATGGAGCGGCATCCGGACATCGACATCAACATTACCTACAATACCTGGGCTGACCACAATAATGTGGTTCCGGCTTGGGCAGCCGCCGGCACCCTGCCCGACATCATCTACGTACACGGCAGCCGCGCTACGCCCTGGGCGCATGAGGGCATCATCATCGACATCCACGATATCGTCACGTCTGACGAAGAATTCAACGTCGACGGCTTGTGGGAAGAATCGGTGCGCTTGTATCGCGTCGACGGTCGTATCCACGCGCTCCCCTACGACCATGGTCCAATCATCCTTGGCTACAACAAGGATATGTTTGACGCCGCGGGCATGGATTACCCCAGCGAAGACTGGACGATGGAAGACATGGCGGCCGCGGCTGCCGAGCTGACCGATCCTGATGCCGGCGTCTGGGGCTGGGACGGGCGTCTTGACCTTGGCAACGGCGGCGGCGGATTCTTCACCGGCGCCTGGGGCGGCGTCCACATGAACGAAGACGAAACCGAAATGACGATGGATACGCCCGAGGTTCGCGCGGCGCTCAACCACTGGTATAACCTGACGCACGTGGAAAATGCCGGCGCAAGCGGCACCGAGATGGAAGCATTCCCCAACTCGCAGCCCTTCCGCGCGGGTGTGGCCGCCATGGGGCATATCGCCACCTGGAGCACGCCCAGCATGCGCGCGTTGGCCAACTTCGAATGGGATGTCGCGCCGACGCCGATGGGCGCCGACGGTTCGCGCTATACGGGCGCGTTCGGCAGTGGCTACGGCATTACGCCGACCAGTGACAAACCCGATATCGCTTGGCGTTACCTGCGCGAATACCTCTCGCTTGACGGCATGATCTTCATGTGGAGTCTGTCGGGCCGCGGTTCACCGGCGCGTCCGGAAGGCTTGGAAGTCTGGCTGAATTCTGACCCGGCGCCGCCCAGCGGTCGTTATTTCCTGGAAGCCATGTTCGATTACGCGGTGACAGGACCTCCCTTCCAGTCGCTGGCGGCCGCACAGGTCAGCCAGATACTGAGCCGTGAAGCCGACCTGTTGCGTCTGGGCGAGACCAGCGTTGACGAAGCAATCGCCACCATCACGGAAGAGGGTCAGGCTGCGCTCGACTCTGTAGCCGAAGACATGTAGTTCGCTGTTGCAGACTGCGCATTTCCGGGGGAGATCGCTCAGCGGCCTCCCCCAATTCCGTAGACCATAATAACGAGTGCTGAACTTATGTTACGACGGTATTTTCCGGTAATCTCGGCAGCCGCCCGGCGCGAAGAGCGCATATTCTATCTCTTCATTCTGCCTTGGCTGATCGGCTTGGTCGTTTTCAGTATCGGCCCGGTCTTCGGCATGCTGGGTCTGAGCTTCACCGACTGGCGGATTTCCCTGGATAATCTCCAATTTGTGGGCTTGGAAAATTACACGAAATTATTCTCCGATCCGATATTCTGGACATCGGTCGGCAATACGCTGTATATCGTTGTCGGCCGCGTGGTATTTGGCACCTCATTTGCGCTGCTGCTGGCGATTTTGCTCAATCAAAAAGTACCGGGCATCCCCTTCTTCCGCGCCGTCTATTATTTGCCGACGGTCACTGCGGGCGTGGCGGTGGCGCTGGTCTGGATTTGGATATTCAATCCGCGCTTGGGCATCCTCAACTACACCTTGAAGCAGATCGGCATTCAGGGTCCACCGTGGATATTCAGCAAGACCTGGGTCAAACCGTCGCTGATCATAATGAGCC
>JAGWBC010000010.1:0-796 GCA_021296115.1 Anaerolineae bacterium
CCGCGCGCGCCCGCGAATCTCGTAGGCCGCGGTCAGCTGCGGGTTCAGCTTCAGCGCGCGCGTCAGGTCGGCCTCGGCCTCGGCATAGCGGCGCCGTGACTCATAAGCCAGCGCGCGATTAAGATGCGCCGCTTCATATTCGGGCTCGATATGAATCGCCATGGTGAAATCGTTGATGGCCGGGTCAGTGTCGCGTCGCGCCAGCCGGATCTGGCCGCGCTCATTGTAGGCGGCAGCTAAGTAGGGCTCGATCTCCAGCGCCTGATTTATACTCTGCTCGGCGGCATCCCACTGCCCGAGCGCGCTCAGCGCTTCGCCGCGGCAGAGATAGACGGCGGCCAAGTCGCCCAGGCCGAGATTGATGGCGCGCTCGAACATGGCGACCGCCTCTTCGAATTCGCCCGCTTCCAGCAGCCGCAAGCCGAGATCAAAGTAGTTGTCAGGCAGCGCATTCAGCGCAGCGCCCTCGTTTTCAGCAGTCATAGTCATCGATACTGTAACGCAAAACGCGCCCCTCGCAAGCGGTTGTACGCGGGCGGGTATCGCCCCGACTCGGCGCGGCTGCTTAACATAGACAGGATTCCTACCGGTCTGCTAGGATGTTAAGCGTGTCCACGTTGTATCAAGGCAGGGAGTCGAACCTTTTGGCGCGCCGCTTGCTGATTGTCTTGCTCATCGCGCAAGTCCTCACCCACCTCTTCTGGCTGTCGCCGTCCGTGCATTCGGGCCAGGTGGCCATTCCCTGGATGATGAACCAGGGCAGCGCGCTTTTCGACGCCATCTGGGAGCAGCACGC
>JAGWBC010000010.1:803-1244 GCA_021296115.1 Anaerolineae bacterium
GCCCAGCGCCTGGTGAACATGGACCCGGCACTACTCGTAAAGCTGCTGAATACGCTGCTGGTGGTCGTGCTGACGGTCATGATCTACTGGCTGGCGCAAGGGCTGGCGGGCACAGCATCGGCCGGCTTGCTGGCCGCCCTGGTCTGGGCCTGGTGGGCGCCGGTCTACGGCAATGTCATGCTCTACTTCGATACGCTGCTGGCGCTCTGTCTGCTGGCCGCCCTGCTGATATACTTCCGCAACGCCGAGCGACCGTCGCCGCGGCAGGTCTTGCTCATGGGCTTGCTGATGGGCGCGGCGACCCTGTTCAAGCAGCATGCCTGGCTGGCTGTCGCCATCGCGGGCTGCTGGCTGCTGCTGACCGAGCGCAGCTGGAAAATCGCGCTCGTCTTCGCCGCCGGCGCGCTGGCGCTGCCCCTGCTGCAGTGGCTGACGCTGCTG
>JAGWBC010000010.1:1321-32260 GCA_021296115.1 Anaerolineae bacterium
GGCGACCTGCTGCGCAAGCTGCTGCTGAGCAATACACTGGTCTTCCCCTTCGCCTTGCTGGCGTTGCGCGGGCCGGGCCGGCGTCAACTGCTGCTGGCGCTGATTTGGCTGTCCGCGCTGACTGTGCTCTATCCGCGCTTCGGCGAAATCCACGCCATGGGGCACCTGCCCTTCGCCGCGGTCATGTCCGGCATTGTGCTGGCCAAAGCGCTGCCCGAGCTGCCCAATTGGCGCGCCTGGGATACGCCGCGTCTGGCATTGGCCGGGCTGAGCATCGGCATCGGCATCGGCTGGCTGTGGACCGGCGCCGCCAGTTACCTGCACACGCCGCTCGGGCCGGGGGCTATCCTGGCCTACGACGAATTTAAGTCGCTGGCCGCCGAGCTCAACCAGCGCAAAGCAGCCGGCGACACGCTCTTCGCGCTGCCTGAAACCGACAGCACGCCGCAGCTGCATCCGCTGACGGGCATGCCCGCGCCCGGCGTCTGGGTCAAGGGCTGGCGCTGGTATTTCCGCGCCGAGCGTGTGCCGCAGCGCTTGACCGCTGAATGGGAATCCGACCCGCCCAACTGGATAGTGGTCTTTCCCGCGCTCATCCGCGCTGACAATGTCGGCATCCGAGACTTGCTGGCGATAGTCGCAGCGCGCTACGAATTGCAATTCATCGCCGACGAAGTCTACGGGCACGGCCGGCCCGAGGTCTATCGGCTGGTTGCCGGGGGCGAATGACGCGCCTGATGATTCAACTCTCGCCCCGCGGCGCAGTCATCTATCAGTACCTAAATCTCACGGTCGCCTTGCTGCTGCTCTACGCGGTGAGCTTGCTGCTGTCGGCCTTGGATCAGCTGCCGGCGCAGCCACTGGGCGACTGGGCGCCAATCATTGACGCCGTCGCCGCGCAGTCCTTCGAGCTGCTGCTGCTGACCGGTTTTCTGGGCGCTGGACTCATGATAACGGACAAGACACTTGGCGGCTCTGAGCTGGTTTGGCAGCGGCAGATCTGGCTGTCTTTCGTCGCCGCTAATCTCGTTCTCAGCGCGCTCGGTGAAATCAAAGTCGCCGACGGTCTGACGGCTGTCGTGCTGTTTGCCCTGCTGGCCCGCAACCTGCGAATACGCGAGCCCACGACATTTCTGCGCTGCTGGCGGATCGGCCTGCTGCTGATTGCATGCAGCTCGGCGCTGGCCATCTCGGAGAGCGAGCGCGTTGCAGCCGTGAATGCGGCATTTCAAGTCCAGGTCGCCTTCACCCTTTGCAGCCTGAGCATCGTCTTCTGGCTCATTCCGCGATACAGCCGCCTCGATCGCGATTGGGCGGGGGATAGCATGCGCATTACGGCGCTTCTGGTTTTCCTGGGCGGCAGTTTGATCAGCCTGGGGCGCTTGCTCTTGCCCGCGGTTGTCAGCCTGGCCGCGGCGCCGCTGATCGCCATCTGCTACATCTTGCTGGCCAGCCACAGCGCCCGCGCTCTGCGCAACCGGGACGAAAACGCCTCGCTCGCCTCGCACTGGGTGGGGCTGGCGACGATCTTTTGGTTGGTCGGCGGCGGCTTTCTGGGCGCGCTCAGCATCCAGCCGGGCATCGCGCAAGCCATGTTTAATACGGACCTGGCCGCGGCGCAGAATTGGCTGGGCAGCTGGGTCAGCCTGGCGGTCGTATTGGGCTTCGTCAACGAGGCGGCGGCATCCCTGCGCGGCGACAATCATCGTGTGACCGGCTATGCGCCCTACTGGCTGATGGCTTTCGGCGTCGGCTTGTCGGGCGTCCTGCAAGTCTGCCGTGGCACTCTGCAGATCTACCTGAGCGATGTAGCGCCCTCAGCCCAGCTTGACCTGCTGCTGCCGGTGACGCTGGTGTGGCTGATCTGTCTCTTGGGGGTCTCCGCTGGCATGACGCTCTACGCAATCGGCTTCTGGCTGCGCCGGCCGGAAATACGCCTGGTTGAAGCTTAGCCGGTCAGCCGCTGACGGATCCACTCAATCTCGGGATAGCCAAGCGTCTGCCAAGCCCGCAGCGCCGCCGTCACATCATAAGGCACACGCCGCAAGTCGACCGTCAACGCGCCGTCCCGCCACTCCAGCAGCGCCCATTCCGCCCGACCCGGATTGCCGAAGGACAGCCCGACGCTGCCGGGATTGATCACGCGCCAATTGTCGACTGCTCGGTCCAGCGCCAGGTGCGTGTGCCCGCAGAGGATCCAGCAGCGCGTCGGCCGCTTCTTCGTCGGCGCTGTCCGGCCGCAGTGCAAGCGCTTCATCATCGCCCGGGATGGCGTGGATGCCGATGACGCGTCCGTATCCGGGAACTTCCCGCCGCAACTCCCGGCCGACTATCTGACGCAGCAGGTCGTAGTCGGCCCAGTCCAGCTGCGACAGATTCCAGGCGAAGACGGCATTCATGCGCCGGCTGCCGTCGCGATACGCGGCGAAATCATTCGCGTTTTCCGCCGCTTTAGCGGGCATGCGCTCGCCGGTGACCAGGTAGCGGTCTGTGTTGCCGCCGATGATCTTGAATTTGTCGTCGCCCTGCGCCTCCCGCAGTTGCAGCAGCGCCGCTAGGCATTCATGCGGCTGCCCGCCAAGGGCCGCCAGGTCGCCCAGGCACCAGATCAGGTCGAAATCGCCGGCGGCTTCCATATCGGCCAGCACCGCATTCAGAGCCGGCAAGTTGCCGTGGATATCGGCGAATACTGCCAGTCGCATACTTTGGTAGATGCTCCGATGTGCCATGTTCTCGAACTTTATCATGGAACAGACTCCGTCGCCGCAGGCAAAATAACCTTCACAGAGCGGAGCGCGTCCGGCCACAATGATAGAATGTATGTCGTCATATAGAAAAGGGTTGGGATAATTGGGATGCGCGTTGCCAGATCCTGGAAGCAGCTTCCGTTTCATTGGCTAATTCCGTTCGTCTTTTTCTGCATTGGTCTTCTTTACATTTACGCTGCGCCTCACTTTGAAGCTTCCGACAATGAGTTTCACGTCGGAGTTATTAAGTGGATTTTCGACACTGGCGAGCTGCCGGTGCAGACCGACGAACATGACTACTTGTACGGCCACGAAGCTAACCAGCCGCCTCTCTACTACCTGACGATGGCGCCGATCTATTCCGCATTCGACACCACTGACTTCTCTGACTATTTTCTACGAAATCCCCTGGTGCTGTTTGGCCATCCTAAGCGATTGGGCAACCGAAATTTTATCTTCTACCGGCAGCCTTACCCGCCCGATCTCGCCGGCGTATCCCTGGCGCTTTATGTCATCCGCTTGCTGACCCTTGGTATGGCGGTGGCGACAGTCGCCGCTGTGTATCAGTCCGCGCGAACCATAATGCCGGGTCATGTTGGATTCGCCGTTCTGGCGACGTCGCTGGTCGCCTTCAACCCAATGTTTCTCTTCATATCAACATCCATCACCAATGATGTCATGGTGACGGCACTGTCAACGCTTGCTGCCTGGCAGATGCTGGTTATGTTGCGCCACGGTTTCGATTCGCGGCGCAGCCTGTTCTTGGCAATCCTGATCGCCGGCGCGGCGCTAGCTAAACTTAACGGCTTGGTTACATTGCCAGTAGTAGGGCTCGCAGGACTATGGACTCTTTTCCGTACGCGCGACCGTCGTGGTTTCATAATTCTAGGAATCGCTGTTTCGGTCGTATTTCTGGCTGCTGCCGGCTGGTGGATTGCTCGCAACCTCAGCCTCTATGGCGAGTTATTCGGAACAAAGTCCATGCTCGACTATTACGGTCGGCGGAGCATTGCCTTGTCGCGGATGTTGACAGAGGAATTCCAAAGCTTGCGCATAAGCTATTGGGGGCTGTTGTCAAGTTCAGCATCTTGACGCATGATCTCTACTACCACCTCACAGACGCGCTTTCTTTGATTAGCGTCGGCGGGCTCTTAGTCTTTCTGGCGAAGAACCGCAAGAACTCATTTCTGCTGGCAGTCGTCAGCCTGCTTGGCGTTTTTCTGGCTATCGGCAGCGCGATACTAATCTGGTTTTCGCTGCAAGTATCGGCGACCTACGGACGACATCTCTTTCCTTCGATTATTTCAATCAGTGTCCTTATGGCGATGGGTTTGATTACATTGCGCATCCCGCCCCTGCTAGTCGTCACGCCCATGCTGCTGTTCAGTCTTGCCTCGCCCTTTTTCTACATCATGCCGCAATACGATCACCCGCCGATCGTCGCGGAAATTCCAGAATCCGCAACCAAGTCCTTCGCGCGCTGGGGCGATACCAGCCTGGTCGGCTACGAGCTGCCTCCGCCGCGCCGCTGGGCGCCCGGGGACGAGATCCCCTTGACGCTCTACTGGCAGCCATCGGCGCAGACGAAGGAATTGCAGGCCCTCTTCCCGACGCTCATCGACGCCGAGGGCGAAGCCATCGCGACCATTGATAGCTTCCCCGGCGGGGGCACATTGCCCACTACCTGGTGGCAGCCCGGGCAGATCTACAAAGACGACTATATTTTGCAGATCCCGCCGGACGCGCAAGGCTATACGACAGTTCAGCTGCACATCGGCTGGTATCCCTTCCCAGACGGTTCCAATATTTGGCCGCTGCTGGAATCGGGTCGCGAAACAGCCGCGTTTATACTTCCCCTGGGCGCCTTGGTCGCGGGCGAGGACCCCAATCTGCTGGGCGCTGACGCCGCGAGCGACGACACGGTATTCGGCGAAGCGATACGGCTTACGGGCCACCTGCTGCGCGAGAATCACATTCTTGAACTGGAGTGGCAGATCCTCGAGCCGATCAGCGGCGCCTGGCGCGTCTTCGCCATCGTACTCGCCGAGCCCTATCAAGAAGGCGCGCCGGTCGAGGTGCTGTGGCAGCGCGACTCGGTACCGGCTGTCCCCTTGGGCTTCCTGAAAGCTGGCGAGCGTTTTGTCACCCGACACGATTTCGAATTGCCGCCGGGCTACCAGGGCGAACATGTCGTCTACGTTGGTTGGTACAACGAAGACTTGCTCCAGCGGCTGCCCGTAGCCCACCCCTCCAATATGCTGCCTTTGCCGCTGACGGCCTTTCGCGGGCCCGCCGCCTAGCCGACAAGAGCGCGTAAGAAGGAGCGCTGCGCCTGCGTCAAGTCTGCGGAGCGATTGACAGATCCGCCATCTGTCGTTATGCTCTCGGCGAGCGCGAGGGATCAGGAGATCCGCATCATGCGATTGAGTTGTTGTTGCTGTTGTCAGACCAGGGAGCCAAGCCGCCTGAGATAACAGCCACTAGAGCAAAGAGCGAAACACAAGGTCAACTGGCAGAGGCGAGCGAGGCGCCGGCAATCGGAAGCCCGCGAGGCGCTACCCTGCAAGTTGGCTTTTTTTGTTAAAGGCGGGAACTGAGCAGATTATGACCATAGCAGCGAACCTTGAATCACTGGCGGACATTGAAGACTCCTCGCGGAATATCGAGCGGCAGATCGGCAATACGCCACTCCTGAGCTTTCGGCGCATCACGCGGGAGTTGCCGGCGAACGCGCGCGTCTTGGCCAAAGCCGAGTGGCAGAACCCCGGCGGCAGCGTCAAGGACCGCGCGGCCTACCAGATCATCCGCAGCGCCGAAGCCGATGGCCGGCTGCGCCCGGGCAAGATCATCCTCGATAGCACCAGCGGCAACACCGGCATCGCCTACGCCATGATCGCCGCCGCCAAAGATTATCAAGTCAAGCTGATGCTGCCGGAGAATGTCAGTCCGGAGCGGGTATCTATCTTGCGCGCCTACGATGTCGATCTGGAATTCACCGACCCTCTGGAAGGCTCCGATGGCGCCTTAAAGGCGGTGAGCGCCCTGGCCGCTCGCGAGCCTGAGCGCTATTTCTACGCCGACCAGTACAACAATCCCGCCAATTGGCAGGCGCATTACAAGGGAACCGGCGTGGAGATCTGGCGGCAGACGCGCGGCGGCGCGACGCACTTCGTGGCCGGCTTAGGCACCAGCGGCACACTGATGGGCACGGGACGGCGGCTCAAGGAATATGACCCGGCCGTGGAGATCGTCTCGGTCGAGCCGGATTCGCCTTTCCACGGCCTGGAGGGCTTGAAACACATGGCGACCGCCATTCAGCCGGGCATCTATGATGGGCGCTTGGCCGACCGCCAGCTGTCCGTGCGGACGGAAGAGGCGCATGCCATGGCGTTGCGGCTGGCGCGGGAAGAGGGTTACCTGGTGGGCATCAGCGCGGCGGCTGCTATGGTCGGCGCCATGCGCGTGGCTGAGGAGCTGGCCGAGCGCGAGCTGGGCGGTACGGTCGTGACGCTATTCCCGGACAATGCCTATAAGTACCTGAACGAGGCTTTCTGGCGGGGGTAGGGATTTGGCCGCAGGGGCACAGAGGCACGGAGAAAAAGATTCCAACTAACCCGCGGCGTTGCGGTCGTAGTTGACAATCTTGTCCCACTCGTCCGCCGTCGAGCGCGCCACGAAGGCCACCACCGGCTCAGTATCGCTCAAGTTAAAGACCTCGTGCGGGATGCCGGGCTCGATGAAGATGAAATCGCCGGCGCTATTGTCCACCACTTCCTTGCAGCCCTCGCCATACTCATGGCGCACATCGCCCTCGACGATATATAGCATCACCTCGAAGCCGACGTGGATATGCGCGTAAGCCACGCCGCCGGGCGGGATGGTGGCCACGTTGATCGACAATTCCTTGGCCTTGACATTCTTGCTCGACAGGCCGGTCTTGTAGTGGATGCCGTTCCAGTCGCGCTTCACCCCGCCGCCGCGCAGGACGCTGATGCCGTCATCGCCTTCGACCAGCGCTCTCAGATCGTTGCTTTCGCTCATGGATTAAACGCTCCTATTGCCTAAACGCCGCGAGTATAACTAAGATAGGGACTTGCGACTAGACGAAAGGGAGCGCCATGCGCGCCAAAATCGGCATACTGACCGTCTCCGACCGCGCCTATCGCGGCGTCTATGAAGACCTGGGCGGACCCGCCATCAAGAGCTACATGAGCGAGGTGCTGACCAATGAGTGGGAGGCTGTGCCGCTGGTCGTGCCCGATGAGCTGGACGCGATTCAGGCGGCGTTGATAAACATGGTGGATGATGAGGCTTGCAGCCTGGTCGTCACCACCGGCGGCACGGGACCGGCCCTGCGCGATATCACGCCGGAAGCGACTGAGGCGGTCTGCGAGAAGATGATGCCCGGCTTCGGCGAGTTGATGCGGCAGGTCTCGCTGCAATATGTGCCGACGGCTATCCTCTCGCGGCAGACGGCGGGAGTGCGCGGCCGGGCGCTGATTGTCAACCTGCCTGGCAAACCCAGCGCCATCCGCGACTGCCTGGACGCGGTCATGCCGGCTATACCTTACTGCATTGACCTCATCGAAGGCGCCTATCTGACGACCGACGAGAGCCGGATAAAGGCCTTCCGTCCCAAGCCGAAATAACCTTTCAGAATCCGTAGGGGCGACTCTGTGAGTCGGCCGCCAACACAAAGCATAAAGGAAGCGCGCCGGCATGAAAGCACTGATTACCGGCATCAGCGGACGCGTGGGGGCCCGGGAGATGATGCGGCGCGGCTATGAAATCCGCGGCCTGGTCATGCCCAAGGACCCGCGGGCCGACAAAGCAGCGCGGCTGGGCGTCGAGTTGATGGAAGCTGATATCGCCGATGCCGAGCGCGTTCGAGAGGCCGCCGACGGCGTCGATGTCATCCTGCATCAGGCGGCGCAGATTCCGCAGGGCAACTCGACCTCGGAGCGCATGCTCGACGTCAACACGCGCGCCACCATGAGTCTGTTGGAAGGCGCGCTGGCATCGCGGACGCCGGTCAAGCGCTTCGTCCTTGCCAGCACCTACCAGACCTACAATCCCTTCGTCACCAGCCCCGTCACCTTCACCGAAGATACGCCGCAGGAGCCGATCGACATCTACGCGCTGACCAAGCTGCTATCGGAGGAGATTTGCCTGACCTATATGCGCGAGTACGGCCTTCCGGTGACAATCCTGCGCTACTCGTCCATCAAGGCGGCCAACGAAGTCCTGGGCATGCTCAAGCCGGCTTGGCTGAACTACTTCATCGAGATGACGCTGTCCAGGAACCGCGTCCCCTGGTTCGGCGCGGAGCATATCGACGAAACCAAGGCGATCATGAGCCAGGCGCTGGAGACGCCAGATGCTGTCTGCGGGGTGGTCGATGCCCAAGGCAATCCCTGGCAGCTGGTGGTCCAGGACCTGCGCGATACGGTGGCCGGCACCCTGCTGGCGCTGGAGAGCGCGGCGGCCATCGGCGAAGCCTTCAACATGACCGGGCCACCGCCCATCAGCTACGCCAGCGCGGCAATGATGCTGGCCGATGCCACCGGCCGACCCTACCTGAACGTGACCCTGCCCTTCTACCGCGGCGCGGATGCCTCGACCGAGAAGGCGCGCGCCCTGCTGGGCTACAAGCCGCAATATACCTTTGACAAAATGGTGGAGACGGCGCTGGCCTACGAGCGCGGCGAGCCGATCGATCAGATTCCATATTAAGTCAGATGGCGCGGAATTCACCACAGAGGTCACAGAAGTACCGAGTTAGTCGTGCAATATTCGGTACAAGGTCGAGTTGTAGGCGTGTCGCCCGAAAATCCACGATCACAACAACGGGCGATTCACAGAATCGCCCCTACAACGTCCCAATTTATATCGCATTACTTTGTTGGAATTACTTCCGTGGTAAAACCAGATTTGATGTGCCGAGAGCCAAATCTACCCCAGTGGCGCTAGTCTGCTTGATGCCGCCGCCAGCTGCCGTCGGCGAGGGTGTCGTGGATAGCGGTCATAGCGGCGCGGACTTCATCGTCGCTATTGTAAAAATGCGGCGCGATGCGAATGCCGGCCTTGGGCCGAAAGTCGACCTTGATATCGCGCGTCAATAACTCGCAGGACACTTCCCAAGCTTGCGGCGGGTTGACCGTCACCGTTCCCGCCCGCTGCTTGGCATTGCGCGGAGAGACCACCTCGTAGCCCAGCTCGTCCGCCAGCTCGATGATCAGCGCGGTCTGGCGCATTGACTTCTGGCGGATCGCGGGCACGCCAACCTCAGCCACGATATCAACGCCGGGCTGGATGGCGTGCAACGAGGCGATGCCGGGCGTGCCATTCATCAGCCGGTAACTGTCCTCCCGCAGATCAAGCTGCTCGACATCGAAAGCGAAGGGCGCGCGACTGGCGAACCAGCCGGTCACTTTGGGCTGCAAGCTGGGCAGCAAGTCGGGACGCACGTACATAAATACGCCGCCGGGTCCGCCGCAGAGCCACTTGAGCACACCGCCGATGTAGTAGTCCACATCCCAAGCGCCGACATCGACCGGGATGACGCCGACGCTGTGATAGCCATTGAATAGCACTTGCGCGCCAACAGCATGCGCCTTAGCCGTGATATCTCGCGCCGGCATGATGAAGGCGCTGCGGAAGAGCACGTGCGACGTGCTGACCAGACGCGTGCGCTCGTCGATGGCGTCCAGCAGCTCGTCGATGTCGATGCTGACGCCGTCGCGCGAGCGAACCGTGTGAATGCGCATGTGGTCGGGCAGCCAACTGCGCAGGGCGTAGACATCGCTGGGGAAGTCCAGTTCGGTGATGACGACTTTGTCGCGCCGGCGGTCGCTGAAGTCCAGAGCGCCGAAGAGGATGCTATTGGCGATGCTGGCGTTTTGATGGACAAGCAGGGTATCGGGCGCAGCGCCCATCAGCGGGGCGATCTTGTTCCCGACTGTCTGCGGCAATTCGAACCAGCCGCTATTCCAGGCCGAGACGCCCTGCTCGGCCCAGGTATCGCCGTAGAATTTCAGGCTGTCATAGACGCCGCGTGGCATGGCGCCCAGAGAGTTGCTGATCAGATAGTTGCAGCGCGCGAGGATGGGGAACTCGTCGCGCCATTGCAGCAGGTTGTCGCTGGGCATGTGCAAGTTATCCGGTTTCTTGGCGGACGATGCGGAATTGATTTAACCACAGAGGGCACAGAGTACACAGAGTTGATTGCGATGTTGGCAGCGCGCTCAAAAGCCCAGGCGGTGCCGCCGCCAATGCATTAGCTGCTGCCAACGGCGCGGCTTTGCGGATTCCAAGCGTTTGCTCATCTCAGCCTCGACTACTGGGATGTCGCTCCCGGCAAGCACATGAGCCGCGACCATCCCCCTAATCAGACGCTTTACATCCCGCCGGAGCAGCCACCATTCCGGCCAGCCAAACTTTTTGCTCCAGTGCAGGCGGTCAAATCGCCCCAGGGTAGCGGCCGAAGCGTCGACGCCAATACGCTTGAGCCAGCGCAGCCTAATTGCATTTATTTCGATTTGCTGCTCCCGATGTCGCGTCGCGGACATCTGCTCTTCATGTTGCCGGTACACATGAAGCACCTCGGGCAAATTCGCGAATCTCGTCTCAAAATACAAGCGCGAAAATAACTCCATATCGCCCGCGACTTTACGAGATTCTTCGTATCCACCGACAGACATCAGGATGTCCCGCCGCACCATAGAAATCGCGTCCGCAAATGTCGTGCGACCACCGAGAATCCATTGCAGGACGATGTCAGCATGCTGCTGTGGGTATTCATGATTCTGGCGCCTTGTCAAATCCGCAGATGCGGTCTGCAAGAATCCGCCAACCACGCCAATATCCGGATGGGATTGCAGGAAGCCCACCTGCTTCTCCAAACGCCATGGAATGCTGACATCGTCACAATCCATTTGGGCGATGTACTCGCCTGTCGCGGCGTCGATGCCTCGGTTTCGCGCGTCAGCCATACCCACGTTCCGCGGGAGTTTGAAGAAACGGATGCGGCTATCGCGATCCGGGTATGCCTGGATTTTCGCCGCCGAATCATCAGTTGAGCCATCGTCGACAACAATTAGCTCGAAGTCGGTGAAAGATTGCGCAAGAATGCTCTCGATGGCTTCGCCGAGATACTTACCGCCGTTGTAAACCGGCATGACAACTGATACGAGAGGCAAGGCGATTCCTTCCGTTCGTGTTCTGAACCTAATTGGCTATTCTAATTCTCTCTATCATTTATTGGAAGCGATGCCGCCGCCAGTGAATGAACTGCTGCCAGCGGCGCGGCTTCGCGGATTCCAAGCGCCCGCTCATCTCAGCTTCGACCAAGGGCATATCACTCTCCACCAGTATCTTGGCGGCGACCATCCCGTTTATCAGGCGCTTAAAATCCCGCCGGAGCAGCCACCATTCCAGCCAGCCAAACTTGGAGCCCCAGCGCTGGCGGTCAAATCGCTCCAAGGTAGCGCCCGAAGCGTCGACGCCAATACGCTTGAGCCAGCGCAGCCTTATGGCAAAAGATTCGATCTTTTGCTCCTGAGGTAGCGTCGTGGAAATCTGTCCATCATGTTGCCGGTGCAAATAAAGCGCGTCGGGCAAATTGGCGAATCTCGTCTTCCCATACAAGCGCGAAAACAGCTCTTTGTCGTCCACAATCCTACGGGATTCTTCATATCCGCCGACAGACATCAGGATATCCCGGCGCGCCATAAATGCCGGACCCGCGCAGGTCGTGCCACCGCTGAGAATCCAATACAGAACGATGAATGCATGCTGCAGCGGGTATTCATGACTCTGGCGTCCGGTCAAATCCGCCGACGCGGTTTGTAAGAATGTCCCAACCAGGCCGATATTGGGATGGGATTGCAGAAAGCCCACCTGCTTCTCCAACCGCCGCGGCAGGCTTACATCGTCACAATCCATTGCCGCGATGAATTCGCCACGGGAAGCGGCGATGCCACTGTTCCTCGTTGACGCCTCGCCCTGGTTGCGATCATGTTGTATAAGGCGAACCCGTTCATCGCGATTCGTATACTCGCGAGCAATTGCCGCCGAGCCATCCGTGCTGCAGTCATCTACGATTACAAGTTCCAGGTCGCTGAGGGTCTGAGACAGGATGCTCTCGATGGCTTCGCCGAGATACTTACCGCCGTTGTAAACCGGCATGACAACAGATACGAGGGGCATGGTATTTCCTTTCGTACTTTGAGCAAACCTATGCTACGAATATATACCATTTTATCTATTTACGGGAAGCGCAGCCGCCGCCAGTGGCAGAATTGTTGCCAGAGCCGCGGACTGGCTTGTTCCAGGCGTTGGTTCATTGCGGCGATTAGCAGCGGCTTGTCGCCCGGATCAACCCGGCTATGCGCGATAAGAGAGTCTATGAGGCGGCGCAAGTCTCTCTTTGTCGCGCGCCGTTCCGCCCAGCCCAGCTTGTGCTGAAAGCGCAAGCGCTGAAATCGGTCTATAGCGCCTGGCGGGACTTCGCTCCAGAGCTGCTGAAGCATGCGCGCTCGGATTCTACGTTCCGATGCATCGTGTCCTCCCGCATCACTGATGCTTATTGCCCTCGTGTGCCTGCGATAGACGTATAAGTTCTCCAGCAGATTCGCAAACCTAATCGATGTATGCCATAGCAAGCGACAGGAGAGATCGAGATCAATATTTTGTCTTCCTTCGGAGTCATAACCTTCGACCTGGAAGATGTAGTCACGCCGTGTTAATACGGTTGACCCGACGAAACTCGCGCCAAACAGAAGGTTAAAGGCGATAAGCGCGTGCGATTCGGGCACCTTGAATTCAAAATGTGTAGAAGTTAGGTCTTCATTTTGCACCTTTGCCCAAGTGCCCACGGCGCCGATTTGCGGATGAGACCCCAAGAATGCCACCTGTTTCTCAAGTCTCTGCGGCAAACTAATATCATCACAATCCATGCAACCGATGAATTCACCTTTGGCCACTGCCAAGCCTGCATTCAGCGCAGGACCGTGTCCACTATTTTGCGCGAGCTGTATGAAATGGACGCGCGCGTCTTGCGCTTCAAATGAAAGGACAATCTCAGCCGAGCCGTCGGTTGATCCGTCATCCACAATCACCAGCTCGAAATCCGTAAAGGTCTGCGCGAGAATACTCTCGATCGCTGCGCCAAGGAATTTTTCGCCGTTGTACACCGGCATGATGACTGAAACCAGGGGCAAGGCGATTCCATTTGTTGCTGGTTTAGACTACATACGCAATTTTATGCAAATATTCTAATCTGTGAAGTGCAGCCGGCGCCAATGCAGAAACTTCTGCCAGAGACGCGGCATGGTCCCTTCCAACCGCCGAGTCGCTTCTTCAACCAGCAGCGCCATGTCGTCAGGCGCTACCAAACCTTCTGAAACGATCGAGTCAATGAGCCTGGCCATGTCGCGCTTTGCGGCTCTACGATCCAGCCAGCCAAGTTTGTCTCCCAGCGTCATACGGTAAAAGCGATCCAAGGTCTCCGCGGGCGCCTCGCCCCAAAGCTGCCGCAGCATAAAGGCCCGAACTTCATCCGTTTCGGCTTTAAGTTTCGCGTCTCGGTTCGCGCTGAACGATTGCCCGTGTTGACGGTAGGTATAAAGATTCTCCGGCAGATTGGCGAATCTTGCGCGCGTACCCCACAGCATTCGCCAATAGAGCTCCCGTTCTTCGCCGCTGCGCCTGCCCGGCTGGTACCCGCCGACCGACCTCATCAGCGCGCTGCGCGCCATGACCGTGGTATAGATGAAACTTACGCCGACGAAGTTTGCCAACACAATCTGAGCGTGCTTTGGCGGTACGCTCAGTTCAAATAGCACTGATGTCAAGTCTTCGTTCACCGCCTGCCCACTAATTCCGACGGCGCCTACTTCAGCGTTGGACTCCAGAAACGCCACCTGCAACTGCAAGCGCCGCGGCAGGCTGATGTCATCACAGTCCATGGTCGTGATGTACTGACCGCTTGCCTTCGCAATGCCATAATTGCGGGCATCAGCCATGCCCATGTTTCTATCGAGTTGGAAAATGCTAATTCGCTCGTCACGATCCTGATACGCCCGCATCAAATCAATCGAATTGTCCTGCGATCCGTCATCCACGAGAATCAGTTCAAAGTCCGAGAAGGTCTGCGACAAGATGCTGTCGATCGCTTCGGCAAGATACGCTTCGCCGTTGAAAACCGGCATAATGACGGAAACGGTTGGCACAGGTTTACACTCTGGTTTTTTAGGCAGGCTAATGACAGGATTATAGCAGCAAGGCCGCCCCGCCACCTGGCGGTAGATGCTGCTGTCTGTTCGCGGTCCGGATTTCTGAGTTGAACGAATGGCGACAGAAGAGCGCTCTTGCTGCAAGCCCTTCATTCAGGCAGGGCGGTTCGTTGACGTCACAGTCTCCAGGCGCTATGATTGCGCAAACTTTAGCGCTACTGAAAGACTGCCATGCCCGAGAAAAACATCAACACAGTCGGCGGCAACGGCACATTCGCCGACGTCATCGCCCAAGCCACGCCCGAGATTCAAGCGCTGGCGCAGGTCGCACGCGAGTTGCTTGCAGACGTGATGCCGGGCGTCACAGAGGTGCCCTGGGCGCGCCAGAAGATCGCCGGTTATGGCGTCGGCCCCAAGAAAATGTCCCAGCATTTTTGTTACCTGGCGCCCTTCAAGAATCATCTTAACTTCGGCTTCATGTACGGCGCGCATTTGCCCGATCCGGAGGGTCTGCTGGAGGGCAAGGGCGCTGACCTGCGGCACGTCAAGATCCGCAAAGCGGAAGACCTGGAGCAGCCGGCCCTGCGCCAGCTGATTGATCGCGCCAGCCGCTATCTGCCCAAGCTGCAATGAATGCCGGCCGGGCTGACGCGCTGTCGCAAGCGCTTTTCGATTTCGATGGCAAGAGCACTGGTCCGCTGGAACAATTTGCGGCGGATCACAGCGCTGACGCAAATCTGATCGCGGAATTGTGTGATTTCGCCGCCAGCGGCGACCGCAATCTACAAGCTGCCGCTACCTGGCTGCTCAAGCGCTACGGCGTGTCTGGCGCGCATTTGTCGCCTAGCCAGACTGAAACGCTGTTAAGCCTGCTGATCCAGGATACCGGCTGGCTTTCCCGCATCCATGTCCTGCAAATGATGGACACGCTGACCGTGCCATCGTCGCTGGCGGAGTCCCTGATGGAGGCGCTTGCGGCGCAGGCGGTCGGCGCTAATACTTTCATCCGCGCCTGGAGCGTACATGGCGCTGCTGTGCTCGCCGATCAGCATCCCGCCTATCGCGATCGCTTCCTGGATCTGCTGGCCGCGGCCGAGCAAGACGAAGCGGCTTCGGTGCGCGCGCGCCTCCGGCGAACACGCCAGGCCTTTGACTGGATCTAAAGGCCGCCGTGCGCGCGGATCTTGCCAAACATATCGCGGAAAATCGGATCGCGATGGACAAAGTTAGCCACGCGAACCAAATGGCGTGAGCGATCGACGCTCCAGGTGACTTGGTCGGTCAGAATCGGGCTGTGCGTCAGGTCGGTCGGCGCCCATTCGGGGTTGATCAGCCAGCCGATGGTCGAGATATCCCAGATTACGCTGGAGGCGCCGAAGGAGTCGGGACGGTACTCCTTGAATATCTGGCACAGGTAGTCGCCTACGCGGCCAGCCCCGCCGATGAATGCCTGCAATTCGGGCAGGGTCGTCAGCAGGTGCGAGGTGACGCCGTAACAGGGCACGATGACGAAGGGCACGCCGCTGTCGAGCACAATCTGCGCCGCCGGCACATCCTGCTGCAAGTTGAATTCGCGCGCATGGGGCATATTCAGGTTGTGTCCGCCCAGCCAGACTACCACAATCTTCTTCACGATTTCCGGCGCCAGCAGCAGCGCCGACGCCACATTGGTAATCGCGCCGATGGCGACCACGTACAGCGGGTCGTCATCCGGGCTGGCGAGCGCCCGCTCGATCATATCGCGTACGGCGGCGTTGTCTTGCGGCTGGCGTGACGCGCCCACATATTCCGTTGAGCCGCGGTAGGCCAGGCCATCGGCTGATACGCCCAGAAAACCCAGCAGGCGCAAGATCTCTTCGTAGCTCTTCTCCATGCCATCGCCGGGGCCTTCCGAGCGACTGTTGTGGAAGGGCGCGGCATAGATCGCCTCCACCGCCATCTGCTCCGGCGAGAGCAGCGCGTAAGTCAAGGCGAACTGGTCGTCGATCTCGTTATATGTGTCGGTGTCCAATACCATGCGTACCTTGCGACCGGGATGCTGCAAGCGTTTGATGCGGAAAGCCTCGCTCAATACCGGGATAGTCATTATCAATAGCCCTCTATCTGCCTCAACAAAAACGAGCGGGCTGCGCACCCGCCCGTTCTTTCGAGCGATTATAACGCCGAAGCGGCGTCGGCGGCAGAGTCAGGGCGACGTGCCGGGATCGATGTAACTCGTGCCGTGCGTCTGATACACCGGCGGATAGATCACCGCGGCATCCAGCGCATTTTGGTCCTGCTCGAAGTATTGCACCATTGTCTCGATCGGATCCGGCCATTGATGCCACATGTAGGTGGGTATACCGCCGGCAAGTCGGGGTTGTGGCTGCCGTATTCGAAGTAGTAGCGCCCCTGCGCCAAGTCGACATCAATCGTCTCCAGCGCCGCCACGATCGCTGCGCCATCTTCGTAGCTGTCAGCCAGGTCCATGGCATGCGCAATCAGGAGGACGCTATCGTAGGGTTCAAGGGCGAAACTTGGCGCTACGCCACCGTAGGCTTCGGTATAGCGGTCGTTCAAATGGTGTGCGATCTCGCCGAAGAGGGCCGGGGTCGCGCCGACGCGGGGGAAGGCGCAATAGTTGCCATCCGGCACGGCTTCCCACCAGGGGCCGGAATCGCCAGCGACCGATTCAGCGATGCAGATCGTGTCGGCGCTGGGCGCGATTCCCAGCTCAGCCATTTGCTGGTTCAAGTTGAAACCAGTCTCCCCAGAGACGATGACGTGAACGGCGTCGACCGGCTCGCTGCGCGCCTGTACGCGGCTGAGAATCGGGACGAAATCTTCCGTTCCGAGTTCGATGTCATATTGCTCGACGTTGACGCCAGCCGCTTCCAGGAGCACCGTTTCGTCGGCTGCCGCCGGCTGACCCCAGTCGGTGGTTTCCGCGACGATAATCACATCCTGCAGGCCGAGTTCGATAATCCAGTCAGCCACAACTGCCGCCACCATGGAATTGGCCGGCGATGTGCGGAAGATGTAGTCTACGCCGCTTTCGATACGCGGCGATCTGCCCTCAAATTCGATGATGCCATTGGCGGTGATGTTGTCGTTCCACGGTCCGGCGAACAAGGTGGGGATGCCGTGCTCTTGCGTCAGTTTCATCAAGGCCAGCGCTACAGCACTGTGATAGCCGCCGACCACGCCATGGACGTCGTCTTCAAATATCCAGCGTTCGGCCAAGGCCTGTCCCCGCTCAGAAACACCTTCGGAGTCGCCGGTGATGACTTCCAGGCGATGATTGACGCCGGCGATATCGATTCCGCAGTCGGCGTTTATATCGGCCGCCGCTTGTTTATAAGCCCAATCAATAACGACGCCAGCGCCCGTCGACCCCGGCGGCGACAGCGGCGCGATGCCGCCAATCTTGATCGTTTCGTCAGCGAAGTCGCAGTGGCCATCGGCGAAAGCACCGCTTGCGGTCAAAAGCAGCACGATAAAAAGCGCCGCTGCCTTCCGAAATTCGCGCGAAAATGTTGACATGAGAATCTCCAAGATCGCAGTTCAATGACGGCAAATATACTCTCTCGTTGAATTTAGTGTTTCACGATTTTTAAGGGCTCGTTTATTCCGTCGTGCTCAGGCCGCTCGACGAGGGCATGGTGGCGCGGGACCGTGACTACCCGCCCGGCTTGAAATAAGACGTCCCATGCGTCTGGTAGATCTCGGGATAGACGACTGCCGCGTCCAGCCCGCTCTGCCCCTCTTCAAAGTACTGCATGACCGTCACCACCGGCACGGGCCATTGATGCCACATATAGGCGGGCACATCGTCCGGCAAGATCGAATTGTGCCCCCCGTAATCGAAATAATAGCGCCCTTGCGACAAGTCGATATCCGTCGTCTCCAGCGCGGCCACGATGGCATCGGCATCGGTGAAGCTGCCGGCGCGCTCGAAGGCATCGGCCATCAGCCAGACGCTGTCGTAGGCTTCCATAGCGAAGCTGACCAGGATATCGCCAAAGTCTTCTTGGTAGCGCCGGTCCAACTCGGTCGCCATGTCGTTATACAAGCTGGGGATGGTGCCCACTCGGTCGAAGGCGCAGAAATTGCCATCGGGCACGGTATTCCAGTATTGCTCCGATTGAAAAGCGAGGTGATTGGTGACGCAGATGGTATCGGCTGTGGGCGCGATGCCCAGCTCGGTCATTTGCTGTGTCAAATTGTACGAGGTCTCGCCGCTGACCAGGATGCGGATGGCATCGGGCAGCTGCGGGCGCGCCCATAGCCGGCTGAGTATCGGCACGAAGTCTTCCGTGCCCAGTTCAACCTCCAGCTGATCGACTTTTACGCCGGCCCCTTCCAGATGCGCCCGTTCCGCCGCCGCTGCCGGATGCCCATAGTCCGTGTTTTCCAGAATTAGCACGACATCTTCGACGCCCTGCTCGACCAGCCAGTCGGTGACGATTTTGCCGACGATGGAGCTGGGCGGCGAGGTGCGGAAGACGTAGTCGACGCCCTGGCTGCTGCGCGGGGGCGTGCCTTCATATTCAATGTAGCCGCTGGCGCTGATGAAGTCGTTGCGCGGATGGGCGTAAATGGTCGGAATTTGATAGCGCTGCGCCAGGCCCATGGTCGCCAGAGCGACCGCGCTGTGATAGACGCCCACAATGCCGCTGACCTCATCTTGAAAAACCAATCGCTCCACCGCGGCCTGGCCAAATTCGGAGATGCCTTCGGAATCCACCGTAATGACGCGGACGCGGTGATTGGCGCCTTCGATCTCAAGGCCGCAGCCGGCGTTGATATCGGCGACAGCCTGTTGGAAGCCCCAATCCATGCCGATGCCGCCAGCCACCGAACCCGGCGACGACAGTGGAACCACGCCGCCGATGAGGATGGTCTCGTCGGCGAATTCGCAGTGGCCCTCGGCTTCCAGCGTGACGGTTTGAAACAGGACGAGCAAAGTTATCAGGCAGAATTTAGCGATTGCAGTGCTCAAGGCAGCGCGCTCCTTCTTGAGATTTCAATACAGGTATACTATCAGCCTAAAGCGTATCCGATTTTCTGGCAAGCGCGCGTCCGCCTCCAGCCGCAGGAGGCGGATGCGGCTCACAATCATTACAAAAAAGCCTGCCGATCTGAATCGGCGCTGATTATACTGTGAAACACGAATCTACCAGCAAGGCAAAAAATGCCCCGCTTACTCGTCGCCGTTGACCTGCCGGAAACGACCAAAGACCAGGTGCTGAGCTTGCGCCAGGACGACTTGCCGCCCGGTCGCTGGGCGCGGCGCGAGGCGCTGCACCTGACCCTGCACTTCATCGGCGATGTGCCCGAGGCGGTCGCGCGGGCCTACGGTCGGGCGCTGCGGCAAGTCGCGGTCCCAGCCTTTGACCTGCTGATCAGTGGCGTGGGGCAATTCCCTATCAAGCAGCGTCCGCGGGTTATCTGGGCCGGCGTACAGAATACGGCGCCCTTGCGCGAGTTATACGAAGCGGTCGGCGCGGCGCTGGAGAGCGAGGGATTCCGGCGCGAGCGACGGCGTTTCCACCCTCATATCACGCTGATGCGCTTCAAAAAGCCGCTGCGGCGCGGGCTCGCAAGTCGCTGGCTTCAAGCGCACCTGGACTTTCATGCCGAGCCGGCGCGCATCGAGCAGTTCACGCTATTTGAAAGCCAGTTGCAGCCCGGCGGCGCGGTCTACACCGAGCGCGGCGTCTACTCGCTTACGACTGCGTAGATAGCGTAGGGGCGACTCTGGGTGGCGCCCGACGGCACAAGCTGCTCTTTTGACGATTGTCGCTCAAGCCCCCTCCGCTCTCGGCAAACGATGGACGCGCAATATCAGAGCCGCGAGGATGATCACTGCGCCCATGACAAGAAAGGTGAAGCTCAATGAATGCTCGGCCAGGGCGGCGTAGATCGGCATGCCCAAGGCCAGAAACAAGCTGGTGAACATGCTGATCAACGACAAGACGGTGGCGCGATTCTTGCTCTTGATGAGCGCATTCTGGTAAGCCGAGAAGAGCGGTCCCTTCATGTCGTTAAAACCATAAATGAGGATGACGGCGAAGAGCGTCGCGAAGGGTCCGACCACCACGGCAAATAACCAGTACAGGGCGCCGGGCAACAGTATTAATACCGCGATCGCGCGCGCCTGCCCCAACCATTGTTCAAACTTGTAGGCGTAGCGCTGTGTGAGAGCTGCCAGCAGGCTGCCGACGGAAAGCGCCACACCAACTTCGAATGGCGCTACCTCATTCTGCACCAGGTAAGGGGGGGCCAAGGTTGTCACGATGGCGCCCGTAAATGGCGCGGTGAAGACGACCAGCATCGCCAGCCGGCGCAGCCGCTGATGATGACGCAGCAGGCGCACGCCATCGCGCAGCAAGGTCATGCTGCCTGGTTTCTTCTCCGATGTATAGTTGGCCGGCTCGCGCAGCGTCAAGCAGACAACAGCGCCGATCAGCAGCGCAGCCGCCGTTAGCGCGATCGCCGGGATGAACTTATCGACGCCGGCATCGCCGATGATGAGCCCACCGATGATCGGTGCGATGACGAAGGCGATTTGGGCGTAGAAGCCGAGGCGGCCCATCGCCCGTTTCATAGCCTCCTCGCGCCCTTCTTCCGGCAGACTGTCGTAGACCAGCGCCTCGACAGCGCCCGAAGCGAAGGCGAAACCCGTGCCCGTCAGCAGCGCGATGAAAATGTACCACTCAAACGAGCGCGCGAAGATGAAGATGACTTCGCCGGTCATCAGCAGCAGGGTCGAAGCGAAGATCGACCACTTGCGCCCGACGCGATCGGCCAGTACGCCGGTCGGCACTTCCATCAGAAAGATGGTGAAGATCATGATTGATTCGATCAGGCTGATCTGCACCAGCGTCAAGCCGCGCGCCAGTAGCAGCAGCGCCACCGCATGCACGTAAAGGTGAAAGCGCTGGCAGAAGTTGATGAAGATGATTTTATTGATATTACTGGAATACATACGTGATACCCTCAGTGGACAACAGCGATTAGGGACGCGCGCGCAGCGATTTGGGCACAGCCGGGTCGCGAGCGCCTGGAGATGACGACAAGGAAGAATGCGGTCGCTAATTTACGGTGTTGAGGGTACCGGCCATTTGATTCTCTTGCTTGTAGTATTGAGCTGAGGCGCAAAATTGTAGCAGATAGTTCCGCTTTCGCCAGATGCCGCTAGGAAATAGTAAGTAAGCGGACATAAACCTAACTGCGAACTCCACACAGGTTAATTCACCACAGAGACGCAGAGAGCACAGAGGTTCTCTCTATGTAAAGTGAAGTTGACAAGTCGGCGACCTTTACCGCTCACTCTACAACTGATTTTGGGAATCCGAGCAAGCAGCGGCTATACTGTGTCGCAGAATATCCGCCGAAGAGAAAGCGTGGAGTATGCGAGAAAACCGAGTGCGCGCCTTATGGGCCGAAGGCAAGACGGTCATCAACGGCTGGCTGCACAGCCCCAGCACCTGGTCGGCCGAAGTCATGGCGCATCAGGGCTGGGACAGCCTGGTGGTGGATATGCAGCACGGTCTGATGGGCATGGAAACGGCGATACTGATGCTTCAAGCCATCTCCACCACCGACACCGTGCCGATGGTTCGCGTCAACTGGAATACGCCGGGCGATACCATGCGGCTGCTGGATGCCGGCGCTTACGGCGTCATCTGCCCCATGATCGAGACTCGCGCGGAGTGCGAGGCTTTCGTCGGCGCCTGCCGTTTCCCGCCACTGGGTTACCGCAGCTTGGGTCCGACTCGGGCGCGGATTTTCGCCGGCGACGATTACGCCGAGCATGCCAATGACACCATCATCACCTTCGCCATGATTGAGACCAAAGCCGGCTTCGACAATCGCGATGAGATCATGAGCGTGCCCGGTTTGGACGGGGTCTTCGTCGGCATAGGCGATCTGCGCCTGAGCATGACCGGGCGCGCCGGGCTCACCGCGGCGGACGCGACGGTCGACGCGGCCCTGGACGCCATCCTGGAGTCGGCGCGGGCGCACGGTCTCAAAGCGGGCCTGTTCGCGGCCGATACCGACCACGCCATCGACATGATCAAACGCGGCTATGAATTTGTCACGGTGATGAATGACGTCTCGCTGATGGCGAGCGCGGCCTCGGCGGTGGTGCAGCGGGTGCGGGCGGAAGCGGGGTAGCTGCTCACTCCGGGCGACGGCTGCGATATATCTGCAACTCTTCGCTCGAAACTTCGTGCTCTGGCACTAAGCGATAGTGGCGTTCCGCCAATTTTACGATCGCTTCATCGGCATCTGTGCCGAACTCAAACAGGGCTATGCTATTGTCATCCATAAACTGTGCTGCAATGGGACGTGCGACTAGCTCAGGAAACTTCTCCTTGCACAGTGCCAAGTCCTGTTCAATTTGAACAACTCCAATCTGGTCGGTCCTGCCTTTCGCTTGCACTGGCAGGACATAGTGCGCCCCTCTCTTGTCCAATCCTACATAAATCTCGTCTGTCTCGATCTGGCCGATGCTACGCACAGTTGTACGCAAGTGGTTCTGGATGGAATAGCAAGTGACACCAGTGAAGATGTCTACGAGTCTGTTGTATCGTAGTTTCGCCAATAGCGCCTGTTCGTCCGTTAAGGCATACCGCGCGACTATTCCTGGCGTCGCATCCGGTACTTTGGTGACTGGCAACATAGAATCGGGTTGAATCTTTGAAACGGACTTGAGTTCAAACGCATATTTCGCTTGTCCCTTGCCAACTATCACCCACGACAGATTCGCTGGCGCTTCCCGAACAATCGCGTCTGGCAGTGGAGTTCGATGTCTAAATGAGTAAACGACATCGCCCAAATTCTTGGGTAAAGGAATTCTGAGTCGCCCGGAAGAACGCACAATATCATCGCGCGTAAATGTAACAACAGCATCGCCCGAACTATAGTAATGGAAGAATACGTCTCAATTATTTGCGAGTAGCGGTTTGGTTTTGGCATCTGCCGGGTTCAGCCGTTCCACTGGAGGAGTAAGACTTCTTCGCGCAGTTGCTCTTTTGTAGCAGTCGAAAATCGTGTTCGGAACAAATCAACATCCAAGACCTCATAACCCAAACGCTCGGCAACTTCCCCCAGAATCTGTCCCGTACGAATCATAATGCGAAAATATGACGCTTGGTCTCCTACGACGTAGGCCAATTTCGCGCCTGGACGAAGCAACGATCGCAACTCCGACAAATGGCGAGCCATTCCTCCAAAATACAATCTAACCACTTTCGCGTACTGTTTCTCAAATCCTGACGTTTTTCCCAGCTCCAGCCGACGCTCTTCAATTGAATCCGCAAGCGCTTGGATTCTTGGGATGTCGGCTACCCAGCTATGATCAGTATCGGCTTTGTATACGCTTCGAGTATTCGACCTGATGAATTGCTGCTTCTGTCTGCGCAAGTCTGCGCGAGTTGACATGAAGCCAAGCAATACCGATTCAAGTCGCGTCGTGCGACTATAGTCCTTTTCGTTTGGATAAGGTGGCGAAGTTATGACCGCGTCAATCGAACAAGGGGACAGGTGTCTGCGCATGTCTCTCGCGTCAGCCAAAAACACAGTTGCTAGCGTGTCCGACATTGTGTGATATTTGCGTAAGTCAGCAATCATTCTGTCCAAAGCAGTGAGCAAAGGCTCGAGTACAGGAGTATCAGTCTTTAGCTTGCCCACACCGATCTCTGGGCCGAAGCGCAGGTTACTGATCTCTTTCACTGTTTGCTTAGCAAGAGCTAGTTTGGCGTAATTCCGCATCCTGCCCGGATTATGCCTCGCGATGCTATCGAGTAGAGTCAGCACCTTGTGTAAGGGCAGCGGGCTTATAGAGTTTTTTATCCATAACCGCGACTTATCGGCATCGAATTATCGGAGATTCCCATAGTATACACTTACACCGACATGGTTGTCGCCACTTGCATGTACGCTCTCGTGCGCGGTCGCGTTTACACAATCGGCAACTTCGTGCCCAAATTTAGCTAGCTCAACAGGTTCAATTTCCCAGTCTGTTTTCACACTTGCTGCAAAGTGCGCCATCGCGTTAGCTTCTACGCCCACGCTTCTAATGCATAGTTTCTTTGCCTCAACCAGTGTCGTGCCAGTTCCGCAAAACGGATCGAGAATCATTTGCCCTTCACAGAGATTGAACTTTTCTACGTATTCGCGGACCAAGTGCGGCGGAAAAGACAATACAAACCTGTACCATTCGTGGACTGGACGGTCACTTTCACATAGCCGATTCAGTTCGTTTCCGTTTTGAAGCTGCGTTGTATATGCCATTTGCACCCAAGCCTAGGCTAGAACAATTGTACGGTGAAGTTGTACATATTGCAATTGCGCTTGCCGACTAATTGTCGGCTCACATGGTATCGCCCAGGCAGATTTCCAGGCTGCGCGCGGTACGAATCAGTTGGTGATCCAGCGGCACATTCTTGCGTACTCCAGCCACTTCCTCCAGCGGCACGGCGCATACCCCGTCGCCTTTCACGCCCACCATGATATTGTATTGCCCCTCGGCGATCAGGTTGGCCGCCGCAGAACCCAGCCGCGTCGCCAGCAAGCGATCGATGGGTGAAGGCACGCCGCCGCGCTGCACGTGGCCCAGTATCGTCACGCGGGATTCCAGACCGGTCTGCTTCTCCAACTCCGTCGTCAGCAGCTGAGTGCCGCCGCTGCGTTCAATTTCGACCTCGGCCACTTTGGCGCGGGCTTGCTTGCGCCGCTCTCGCGCTTGCCTGTAGCTTGCCTTGTCGTCGGCGCAGCGCTCCATTTCCGCCTCGGCGTCCGCGACCTGAGCCCGCGCTTCGTGCAGTTTTTTGCCGACGCGCTGCGTCATAGCGCCCTCGGAGACGGCGACAATGCTGAAGCGTTTGCCGCCGCGGCTGCGCGCTCGGATCGAATTAGCGATGACTTCGATATCAAAGGGAATCTCCGGAATCAGGATGACATCGGCGCCGCCGGCCAGTCCAGCGCCCAGAGCCAGCCAGCCTGTGTTGTGCCCCATGATCTCGCAGACGATGATGCGGTGGTGGCTGTGCGCGGTGGAATGCAGCCGGTCGATGGCGTCGGTGGCGATGCCCAGCGCGGTGTCATAGCCGAAGGTGACATCGGTGCCGCTGACGTCATTGTCGATAGTCTTGGGCAAAAAGACGACATTGATGCCCTCGCGAGACAGGCGAAACGCGTTTTTCGCCGTGCCGCCGCCGCCCAGGCAGACCAGCGCATCCAGATCGTGCTTGCGGTAATTCTCGACCATCACATCAGTCATATTGCGGGTTTTTCCGCCGATGGGCATCTTGTGCGGTTTGTCGCGGCTGGTGCCCAGGATGGTGCCGCCCAAGGTCAGGATGCCGCTAAGCTCATTCGCGCCCAGCCAGATGACGCGATTCTGCATCAAGCCGCGGAAGCCATCGCGGAAGCCAACCAGGCGCATGCCGTGTTTGTCGATGGCTACCTTGCCCACGCCGCGTATAGCCGCGTTCAAACCCGGGCTGTCGCCGCCGGCGGTGAGGATGCCGATTGTTTTGCCAATCATCATATTCGTCCCGTATCAATAGTAGTTGCTACTCATTATAACGAGAATTGAGCCGGAGTTGCAGCAACGCGGCGCCGCGGGCAAGCGAATCGGCCAGCCGGAATATGTTATGATGTAAGCGCGACAGTAGAGAGGCGAGCAGGCGATGGAATTGCGGCAACGGCTGTATGACGTGGATGATGTGTGGGAGCTCGCTCATCATCATGAAAATGACAACAAGCATATTGAATTGATCGACGGAGACTTGATCGAGATGGTTCCACCCGGCGGAGAGCACGGAGAGTTCTCGCTCAATTTGGGAAGCTTTATTCGCGCCTATGTCCGCGAGCACAATTTGGGCCGCGCTACGGTTGAGACAGGCTACCACCCGCCGGACAATCGCCAGACGCTACTGTCACCCGATGTGGCCTTCATCAGCCGTGAGCGGGCGCCGAACCCCTTTCCCAAGCGCTTTGTGCCAATTATGCCGGATTTGGCCGTCGAAATCCTTTCGCCGACGGACACCATTGGCAAGGCGCGCGAGAAGGCCGAGATCTATTTGAACAGCGGAACGAAATTAGTTTGGATCGTCCAACCCGAAACCTTGAGCGTCGAAACGCTCAGTTTGACCGAAGGCAGCGGGATTCGGCGCGAAGTCTACGGTCCCGATGCTGCATTATCGGGCGAAGACGTCTTGCCCGGCTTTACCTTGGAAGTGCGCCTCATCTTCGAATAGCCCGTTATGCCCACCGACAAGCGCCTGAACAAACTGAGACGCGTGGCCGAGCGGCGGCAGTCGGGTTTCACCGTCGTGGTCGAAGATGTATTTGACCCGCATAACCTGGGCGCCATCACCCGCAGCTGCGACGCCTTCGGCATACAAGAGATCAACGTTATCTTTGAGACGCAGCCGCCTTTCGACCCCAAGGAAGTGGGCAAGAACAGCTCGACCGCCACCAACAAGTGGCTGAGCTACCGCATTCACAATGACACCGAGCAGGCGCTGCGCACGCTGAAACGCGAAGGCTGGCTGGTGGTCGCCACCGTGCTGGATCCCGCTGCCGAGCCGATTTACGCAGTCGACCTGTGCCAGCCGCAGATCGCCCTGCTGTTCGGCAACGAAAAGACGGGCCTGTCCTCGCGGGCGATTGCGCTGTCGGACAAGCAGGTGACCATCCCCATGCTTGGCATCGCGCAGAGCATAAATGTATCCGTGTCGGCGGCGCTGGCCATTTACGAAGTGACGCGGCAACGGCGCGAGCGCTGCCCCGAGCGTTTGCAGCCAAGCCCGCAAGAGGTTGAACGCACGCTCGCCTACTTGCTGGAGATGCACGAGCACCTCAGCAAACGCAACAAGCGCCTGCGCAAAGAACGCGCCAAGACGCGCTCGTCGGCAACCGCAAAATCCGATCGTTAGGGGCCTGTGTTAGCCTTCAAGCGCGGGCGAAGATGCCCACTGCCGGGCGATGATCCGTGAGGTCATCAAAGGGGATGGCGCTCTGTATGTGGCAGGAGATCACTTCAAACTCCTGGGCCGGGTCGTGCAGCAAGATATGGTCGATCAAAACACGATGCTGCTGATGCGTCCATAATTCGCTGGCTTTGTTCTCGGGCCTCAGCAGGCGGAAGCGCCGCTGCAGCATTTCCATCTCCGGCGCGGCTGCCTGGGCGTTGAAGTCGCCGGCCAGCAAGATCGCCCGTTCAGGCGCGTCATTGGCTTGATCGGCTCGTTTCAATTCGTCGATGACGTAGAGCACCTCGCTGACTTGCGCCTGCCGCATTTGTGATGCCATACGCGAGCGCTCGTATTCGGCGTCGTGGCGATCTTCGCCCATGAGCACACCCAGGTGCGTATTGAGGAAGTAGAGCGGAATGCCGCGATAATTCAGCGATGCGACCATCAGGTTGCGCGGCTGCGTATCGCGATTGCCGCTGCTATACAACGTGGCGCGGCTGATGGGCGTATTGCGGACCCAGGCGCCGCTCATATTGCAGTCGTCGTGATCGGTATAGCTGCCCCAGGACCAGTCTTCCACCGGCAGATTGGTGATGATGGCATTGCCTTCGGCCGCGCCGGTCATATTGCGGTAGGCGGGCCGATCCCACAAATTGGGATGCGGATGATCGCACATGGTCACTTCGGGCGCGAAGGCGTCGATATATTCCGAACCCAGCAGACGCGCCATCTTGCGGCCGATATTTCTGGGCTGGTCATTATGAATGGCGACGCCCGATTCCTGCAGGGCAATCACGGTGGGCTGACGGGGGTTGATCACCTGCTGCAGCGTACTGTAGGCGTCTACTGCCAGTTTTTCGTGATCGTGCGGCGCAGGTCGCATTTCGCGCGCGCCGCCGATGTTGAAACTTACCACTTGGAGCATGCAAAAGTTCCGCTCTTGGAAGATTCGCCGCATTATATCATAGGCCCGCGCCAGAAAAAGAGAGCGAGAACGTTACAGTTCAGGAAGCCCAAGTGCGCCGTCTGTTGCAGCGGTCGCCGCGCTCATTCAGAATTCCACACTTTTGCCACCGAGGGCACAGAGAGGGATTTCGGGAAATTAGGCGGAATCTTACCCCATCCCCCCGCCCCTATCCCGCCATCTCTATGGCGGGCATCCGAGCTAGCTAGGGAAGCGCAGCTATCCTTGGCGGAGTCCGTAGAGATTCGTTGTCGTTCGCGAGAATCGCCCCTGCTAGGCTGCGTCGCGGGCGAGCCAATGGGGCGCTTAGACATCGCCGCTCTCCCTCTCTGCCCTCTGTGGCAAAAGCGTCGAAAGCCCGGCGCCGTCGTCACAGTGCCGGACAAGCCTATTGAGATCTGCCGGCCAAAGCGCCCCTCTGCAAGGCGGATGTCCGGGCGTATCATGGCGCGCGACGCTGAAAGAGCGAAGAAAGGACCGTGACTTTGGCCACAAGCTATGAGACTGCCGCGCTCATCCTCATTGATGTGCAAGAAGGTTTGGACGAGCCGCGCCTGGGCCAGCGCAACAATCCGGCCGCCGAAACTAATATGGCGCGCTTGCTGCGGCATTGGCGCGAGCGCAGCCGACCAATCTTCCATATCCAGCACATGTCCACCGAGCCGGATTCGCCGCTGAGGCCGGAGCTGCCGGGCAACGCCATCAAGGCGGTCGTGGCGCCGCAGGGCGCTGAACCGGTCATTCCCAAGCAGGTGAACAACGCCTTCGTCGGCACCGTCCTGGACACGCGCTTGCGAGCGGAGAAAATCGCGTCTCTGATCATCGTCGGCTTGACGACCAATCACTGCGTCTCGACCACGGCGCGCATGGCCGGCGACCTTGGCTATGACACCGTCGTGGTCGCCGACGCCACCGCCGCCCACGAACAGCGCAGCTACGACGGCAGCCATCACGATGCCGAGACGGTGCATCAGCTGGCGCTGGCCAATCTGCATCAAGAATTCGCCACCATCCTCACGACGGAGCAAGTCTTGAGTTATGCAAATTGAATTGCGCTCCGCTCGACCAGATGAAGCGGAGCATCTGAGCGAGATCGCTCGGCTAGCCAAAGCGCACTGGGGGGGGCAAATTGACCGCTGGCGCGAGGCCTTCCTCACCGTGGCGCGCGACTATATCGCCGCGCACTGGGTCTGGGTGGCGACAGATTCATCCTACCGCGCCATCGCCTTCGCCGCGCTCAAGCGTGCAGCCGCCGGCGATGTGCTGGAGCATCTGTGGGTGTTGCCCGCCTATATGCGTTTGGGCCTCGGCCGGCGTCTGTTTCAGCGAGTCGCGACTGAGTCGCCGGCTTTCACCTTCACCTCCGACCCAAACGCCGAAGACTTCTACTGCAGATTAGGCGCCTGTATAATTGGCCAAGTGGTGTCCGATTACTAGGGACGCGCGCTGACGAGATTCGGCTACCCCTAAGGCCGCAAGCCAGACGGCGCTTGATTTTGCCTAACGCTTATGATGTGATAGCCTGCACGATACCTGAGCGAGCGCTTCCCCAATGTCCATTGCGCTTATCTCGTCCTTGTACCGCAGCGAAGAGCATTTGCCCGCGTTTACGGCGGCGGTCTTCGGCTTCGCCCGGCGCGTGAGCGAATGCGGCATCGAGGCGCATTACCTGCCAATTGTCAACGATGCCAGCCGGCGCGAGCGCGAGCAGATCGACCAGTTGGCGGAGGAGATCAACAGGCAGTATTTGGGCCGCATGACCCCGCATTATGTGCCGCGCGAGACGCTGTACGCCTCCTGGAATCGTGCTATCTCCCTGTCGCCGGCGACTTGCTTCGCGCCCTGGAACTCCGACGATATTCGCTCGACCGAGGCTTTCATCGAAGGGTATGCGGCCTTGCAAGACGGCGCGGAACTGGTTGACTTTCCCTTCACGCGCGTGATGCTCAGCAAGCGCTTTGGCGTCCTGCCGCGCCAGCAACGCATCCACGTGCCTTGCCCTTTCGACAATTCAAGTTTCACACGGCGCAACGGCCTTGGGACCTTTTTCATGGCGCGCAAATCGCTCTACGAAAGGCTGGGTCCCTTTGACGCCAACTTTCGCGTGGCCGGCGATACGGAATGGGCCAGCCGCGGCCTGGAGACGGTCAAGTATCAACAGGGGCGCGCCAATGGCGGCGAATTCGTGGTGCATGGCGGCAACTTGAGCAATACTGGCAGCGACCGCGAGGACATTGAGGTCAATCTGATATTTATGCGGCGGGGCGACTGGCACCACTTGCGACCGGCGGATCCAGGCGCGCTGCGCGAGGCATGGGAGTCCTGGGGCAATCCAGGGCGAATCACGCTGCCCGTTGAAGTAGCGGACTTCCTCTGGGGCGCCGAGGCCGAGGCGCGCTGGCGGCGCTATCAACGAGAGCGCAAGCAGCCCGCGACATTGCGGCGATTGCGGCTGGCGCTGGCATCGCGCGGCCTGCTCTACAGCGAGGAGTGGGCCATGGCCCAGCGCGGACGCGACTCGCAATGAGCGCGCTACGCTGGAAGCCGCTGCTTTGCGGCTGCGGGTTTCTGCTGCTGGCTCTGCTTTTCTTTCACCAGCTGGCATTCAGCGGCAAGATCCTGGCGCGCGGCGACACATTCAAGTATTTCTATCCCTATTGGGACGCGCGCAACGAGGCATTTCGCGCTGGAGAATTGCCGCTTTGGTCGCCCGACCTGTTCATGGGTGCGCCCCTGCTGGCCAACCCGCAGCTAGGTACCTACTACCCGCTGAATTGGCTTACCTCGCCCTTGCGCGCGCCTGCCGCCATCAGCATCAGCATTATTATTCATACCGCGCTGGCTGCCACGGGCGCCTGCGACCTCTACCGCCTAACAATTAGCAAACGCTGGCTGCCCGGCCTGGTCGCCGGCGCAGTTTTCGCTTTCGGCGGTTATCTCGGAGCGCATGTCGAACAGATCAATCAGCTGCAAGGCTTGGCCTGGATGCCGATCTTGTTCGCGCTCTATCATCGCCTGCT
>JAGWBC010000201.1:0-6014 GCA_021296115.1 Anaerolineae bacterium
ATACAGGCATGGTAGTACAAGTGCCGGATTTGGGCAAAGCCATCCAGGCGCAACCACAGCGTTACAGAAAAGAGCCGCTCTTGGGCGACTCTTTATTCCCGTATTTTTACCGGCGGCGCGAAGGAAATTGCCGGTGAATAGGCCACGGATGGTTCTAGATCACAAAGCCGCCGTCTTTGTAAAACAGCTCGCCATCCACCAGGATCTCGCTGTCTTGGCGCATATCGCAAATCATGTCCCAGTGGACCGCGCTTTTGTTCAGACTGCCGGTTTCCGGATAGCCCATCCCCACCGCCATATGCACCGTGCCGCCGATTTTCTCGTCGTACAAGATCATGCCGGTGAAGCGGTCGATGCCGAAATTGGTTCCAATGGCGAATTCGCCCAGGTAGCGGGCGCCGGCGTCCGTGTCCAATTGCGCGCGCAACAGGTCTTCGTGCGATTCCGCGGACGCGTCGCTTACTTTGCCGTCTTCAAAGCGCAGTTCAATCCCGCTGACCGCGCGACCGCCGACAATGGCCGGATAACTGAAGCGAACCCAGCCGTTCACGCAGTCCTCTACCGGCCCGGTGAAAATTTCACCGCTGGGCATATTGCGCCTGCCGTCGCTGTTGATGAAAGTGCGGCCTTCGATGCTCAAGTCCAGGTCGATATTCGGTCCGCGCAGCGCCACCTGGCTTTTGCCGGCCAGGTAATCCACCTTCTGCTGCTGCATTTCGCTGAGCTTGCGCCACTCGCCGGCGGGGTCGTCAGCATCGCAGAAGCAGGCGCCGTAGACAAAATCCTCGTATTCTTCGAGGCTCATATTGGCTTCCTGGGCGCTGGCCTCAGTTGGATAAAGCGCGCCGACCCAGCGGAACTCGCCACGCGCGGCGCGCTCCAGGCGGGTTTGCAAGATTTGGCTCTGGGCGAACTGCTGTTGCCGTATGCGCTGAGCGTCAATATTGCTCATTGCGCGTGTATTGTCCGGCGCGCCGACGCGAATGTAGACATCGCCAGCCTCGGTGTAGCGTTGCAGACTCGGGTCTATCCAGGACATTTGCTCATCGCTGGCATGTCGCAGGAAGTAGCGCTGCATCTGGCCGTCGTTGATGATCAGGCTGGGATGCCCGCCGGCATCAACCACCGCCTGGAATACATCGCGCAGAATGGGCAACGACTTGAAATCGCCCAGAATGCCGACCCAGTCGCCGGGCTTGACTGCCGTCGAGTAGTTGACCAGCAATTGCGCCAGTTTCCGCCGCCTCAAGTCGCTCATTATCGTTTGCCTCCGGTAATTCGGGCTCTATGCCAGTTGCCGCGCCTTCGCCAAAGCGGCGTCAAAGTTTACTTCGTCGCCGATAACCGGAATGTATTCGGCGTGCTGCAGCACATTGTCGCGGTCGAGCACAAATACCGCCCGCTGACAAATGCGCCAGTCGGTATCGTGAACGCCATAATCATCGGCGAACTGCATGTCCCGATGCGTGCTCAGCGTCTCGGTGTTGTCGATGCCTTCGTTGCCGCAGAACCGGCCCAGCGCGAAGGGCAAATCCCGTGTCGCTTAGAGCTGCCGCTTCCTGGTTGAAACGTCGCGTCTGATCGGAGCAGACGCCGGTGTCGATCGACGGGATTACGCTGATGACCTTGACCTTGCCGGCGTAGTCAGCCAGCGACTTGCTGCTGAGATCATTGGCGATCAACGCGAAATCCGGCGCCGGCGCGCCGACCTGAAGCATATCGTTCTGAATGGTGTGTTCGTTGTCTCCAACCATCATACCCTTGCGCGCCATATTAGTTTCTCCTTGCTAGTCTTAATGGGATACTGAGAATAAATCGGATATTATGGGATTTATAGGGGTCTATCAAGATGGCAAATTATTCAGCGCCGAGAAAATCGCGCGGGAGACAAACATGCAACGCAGAATACTGCTGATTATCGTGGTGGTCGCCGTGGCCGTTGTAGCTCTGGCAGTCACCGAGCCGTGGCTGTATTTCGTGAATCGCGAAGTGAATGAAGCCTTCCCCGGCATGAGCGCCGAGCAGCGGGAAGCCGTCAGCGACATGCGGGAAGCGGAAAAGCAGGCGCTGATCGCCATGGCCAAGGGCAACATAGAGATGGCGGAGCGGTCCGCCATGGCGCAGATCGGCGAGGATACGGTCGTGCCGCAGGCGGAGCAAGCCATGCCGCCCGAGATGCCCGCTGAGCCGGTCGTGCTGGCGCAAGGCTCGTTCATCGACATTGATCCCATCCACGGGGCGGTCGGCAGCGCCACGATTTACGAGTTGCCCGACGGCAGCCGGGTATTGCGCTTTGAAGACTTCCGATCCAAGAATGGTCCCGATCTGCACGTCTATTTGTCGACCGAAGCGCCGACGAGCACCTTTGCCGGGCTGGGCGATAACGAAGTGCATCTGGGCGCGTTAAAGGGTAACGTGGGCAATCAGAATTACGAGATTCCGGCCGAGGTCGACCTGAGCCAGTATCGCAGCGTGGTCATTTACTGCGTGCCCTTCCGCGTGGTCTTCAGCACGGCCGAGTTCAGCGCGTAAACGGCCGGCCTAGTCGAAGTCGCGGTAGCGCCAGACGCCGTCAACCATAGTGCCCAGCACGGTCAGTTCGGGAATTTCGTCCGGCTCGACTTGGTAGATGTCACGGTCGAGCACGATCAAGTCCGCCAGGTAGCCTTCGCGGAGCCTACCCAGCCGATCTTCCATTTCGGCGGCATAGGCCGGCCCGTGCGTGAAACCGAGCAGGGTCTCATGCAGGCTGATCTTGGCGTCGGGATACCAGCCGCCGGCGGGCTGTCCCTTACGCTCGCGCGTGATGGCGGCATGAATGCCCAGCAGCGGATCAAAGGGTTCAACCGGCGCGTCTGAGCCAAATGCGATTCGCGCGCCATGGTCCAGCTGCAAGCGCGGGTTGTAGGCGTATTTGTTGCGCTCGCCCCAATAGCGGTCAGCCGTCGCCATGTCGGAGGTCGCGTGGATGGGCTGCATGGATGCGATCACATCCAGCTCAGCCAGGCGCCCGGCATCCAGCGGGTGAGTGATTTGCACGTGCTCGATGCGGTGGCGGCGGCTGCTGATCGGCTCGCCGCGCGCCGCTTCTTCTTGCCGCACGCGCTCGAATACATCCAGCACGTCATGCACCGCCTTGTCGCCGATGGCGTGAATGCTTGATGGCAAACCGCAAGCGCTGGCGCGGCTGACGTATTCGATCATCTCTTCTTTATCGACCAGGGGCATGCCGAAATTGTCCGGCTCGCCTTCGTAGGGCTCGAACATCAGCGCCGTCTTCGGTCCCAGCGCGCCATCAGCAAAGAGCTTAAGCGCGCCGATGCGAAGCCAGTCATCGCCGAAGTTGCGCCGAATGCCGGAGGCCAGCGCCGCGTCCAGCCAGGCTTGATTGACCTGCTTGACGACCCGCAGGCCCAGCTGGCCTCGCTCGCGCAGAATCTGCAAGGCGACCAGGCAGGAGGGATCGTCAAAGTCGTGGATCATGGTGAGGCCGGAGCGGTGCGCCAGGGCTTGCGCATCCAGCATCATGTCCGCCAACTGTTCGCCTGTCAGGCGCGGCACGCAGTCCCGAACAAGGTCCATAGCCGTTTCAAGCAGAATGCCGTTGGCTTCGCCTGCGCTATCACGCGCGATTTGTCCGCCTTCGGGGTCGGGAGTGGAGTCGGTGACGCCAGCGGCAGCCAGCGCAGCCGAATTGACCCAGCCGGCATGACCGCTTTTCGCTGATAGATAGACGGGATTGTGCGGGGCCACGGCATCCAAATCCGCCTTGCTGGGAAATGCGCGGTCGTCCCACAGGTCCTGCGCCCAGCCCTGCCCCGTGATCCACTCGCCGGCGGCAGTCTGCGCCAAGCGCTCTCTGACCCGCTCCAGCGCCCGCTCTTTGCTCGGCGCCTCAAATACGTTCACCGAACGCAACGCGCGCGCCTGCGCTTCCCAGTGAAGGTGCGCATCAACGAGGCCGGGCAGCACCGTCTTGCCGTCGAGATTCGCGACCGTAGCGCCCGCCCCAGCCAGTCGTCGAATCTCGGCGTCATCTCCGAGCGCGACCACTCGACCGTAGCTGATCGCCAACGCGCTGACCCGCGGCCTGCGCTCGTCCAGGATGATTACGTTTCCGTTAACAAGAATCGTTTGAATCATATGCTTTGCTCATGAGACTCTTTCGATTTCGTATTTTATTTCGTCGGCGGTCGGCGCGCTGGCGAGGCCCGCTCGCGTCACTGAATAAGCGGCCAGCTTGCCCGCGACCTGCACGGCTTTGGCGACATCGCCCGATAACATCGGCAGCGCGCCCAGAAGCGAGGCAGCAAATACATCGCCGGCGCCGGTCAAATCTTGCGGCGTCACCGGCAGGCTATCGTAATGCATTGACCCGCCGTCATGATAATATGTGCCGCCCTTGCGCCCATTGGTCACCACCAGATGCTTGCAGACGCGGCGGGCAGCGTCGGTGAATTGCGGGTATTGGCTGACGTCTTCCTCGCTGTAGACAATAATGTCGATCTTCTCCAGGGCGCGCTCGTCGAACCAGCGGCGGAACTTCACCTGACCGTCGTCGCTCCAATCGCGCATCATGCCCTGCGGCGTCAGCATAATGGTCGCCTTGGGAAAATGTTCGGCCACTTCTCGCGGATCCAGCTCGGCCGCCAGCGGACCTAGATGAACGTAGGGCGCCTGTATCCAGCCAACAGGCACATCGCTGTAGCGCAGGAAGTTGGCCGTAGCGCGAATATATTGCGTTCTGCCGCTGTCGCTGTAGACATTCTCATACGTTAGCGAATTCTCGGCCGGGCGCAGGGACAGTTCTCCAAAGGGCAGCAGTTGACACAGCAGCGGCTCGTCAACGGCGGCGCTGGTCAAGATGCCGACTTTGTGGCCGCAAGCCGCGTAGGTTGGCGCGGCATAGGAGATGGTGCCGCCAAGCATTCGCCCGCCCGGAACCAGGTCGACCGTCATATGGCCGATGAGCAGAATATCTATCGCGCTAGCCATTTTCGCCTATCGCCAAGCCGCCAGACAGCACTATCAGGCGCACAAAAAGTTGGTTGCATTTCAACTGATAAGGCTTAGCGTGGAACGATTGTGACTTTTCGTCCGCGGCCCTCGCCAACGCTTTGTGTCATGACGTCGTTTCTGCCGCGGAGCGTCAAGTGGATTATGCGCCGTTCGTTGGGATGCATCGGTTCGAGCGTGATCGTCCTGCCCTGCTGCACGGCCTGTTTCGCCATGCGATTGGCCAAGCCGCGCAAGCGCTTGGAGCGGCCGGATTTGTAGCCGCCGGCATCGACGATTATATTGGCGCGGCGTTCCAGGCGCCGGCTGCAAATCAGACGGACGATATGCTGCAAGGACGAAAGGGTTTCGCCGCGCCTGCCGATCAAGCGGTTGACGCGGTCGCCAGAAATATTCAGCATCCAGTGGGGATCGTCGCCTTCATCGTCGTCCTCGGCCCGCTGCACCGCAACGCGCGCGTCCACGCCCATCCGTTCCAGCAAATCCTGAAGCACTTGCTTGCCCACAAGCGCGTCTTCTTCCAGTTCGTCGTCAGGCAGGCCGGGGCTGGGCGCTCTCGGCGGCGATTCATCGACTTGCTCGTCGGATTCTTCAAATTCATCCGCTTCGTCTTTCGAGCGTGTGCCGATTAAGACCAGGCGCACACGCGCTTCTCGCGCGCCGAAGCCAAACAGGCCAGTATTGGGCTCCTCCAGAACCTCTACGACGACCTCGCCCGGCCGCGCGTTGAGCTCCGCCAATCCCTTGTCAATCGCCGCCTCAACCGAGTTGGCGGTAACTTCAATCATCTGCATGGTTCAATCCCTTGTCAGTCAGGCAGGTAACAGCAGGAAGTCATTTCTTCCTGCGAGGTTTCTTCTTTTTGCGCTTTCTGGTTTTCGCCGGCGGTTCGTCGTCCTCGAAGATTACTTCAACCGGCGGCGCATCAGCCGACTTGCGGCGGAAGACCCTTTCCAGGACACGCTTGCCCTGCGGGCTGTATTGTACAACGCCGATCA
>JAGWBC010000201.1:6051-11380 GCA_021296115.1 Anaerolineae bacterium
GGCATGATGGTGGTCATGCTCTTGGTCATGGCCGCCGCTTGACCGCCAGCCGGGGCGGCATCGTCATCATCGTCGTCGTCTTTGCTGGGCTTGTTCTGGCCGGTAGCGCCCATCGTCAGCTTCTGTTGACCCCAGGTCGTGATCAAGACCAAAAGCGGCAAAATCAAGGCATAATGCGGATTCTCCGTCGGCGCCAATGTCAGGTCCAGCTCCGGCAACAGCGACGCCAGCTGCGGTATCGGCGTCCACATGCGTTGCAGCGGAATCAAGGAGTCCAGGCCCGGGATCAGCAGTCTTTCTGAAAGGTCGACCAGTTGAAATGGTGTGGCCGCGAGCGCGAAGAATATGGCCTGGTACAAACCGATCAAAATGGGAAATTGGATCACCATAGGGAAGCAGCCGCCCACCGGGTTGACCTTGTTTTCCTTGTACAGCTTCATCTGCGCTTGCGAGAGTTTTTCTTTGTCGTTCTTGTACTTCTCTTGCAGCTTTTTCAATTGCGGTTGAATCTGCTGCATCTTTTTTGACGACTCTTGCTGCTTGGCGAAGAGCGGAAAGGTCAAGATGCGAATAATGACAGTCAAGACGACGATTGCCAGCACGATGTCCTGGTTGAGCGCGGCATAGAGCCAAGCCAGTATCGTAACAAATGGGTTAAGAATCAGATCCCACATTCAGCCTTGCTCCAGTCGCTGGTCTAGCGAGGATATACCCAAGTTTGGCGCCCATCGACTCCAAACGCGATCAGTAATCTGGCATCGTGCACGCTGGTAACCAGCAGCAGCGGTTCATCAATTTTAAGCGTCTCGCTGGGCTCCAAGAGCATCATATCGCCCAAGAGCTCGGGACGATCATCAATTTCCCGCGCGTTGATGAGCTCGCCGTCGTAGCGGTCCAGCCAGTACACTTTGCCATCGCGCGAAGAGACGATGACGCGCTCTCCGTAAACCAGCGGTCCGGCGCGAATGCCGCGCTCGGCAACTTGCACGGACCAGCGTTCGCGCAAGCCGCCGCTAGTGTCCAGCGCATGCACATACCCGCTGAGGTCGGCGACGTAAACGATGCCGTACTCATCAATTGCCGGCGTGCCCCAAACCCAATTCTGCGTCGCGTATTCGCTGAGAATCGCGCCGTCAAGCGAGATCTCAAAGAAGCCCTTGTTGAAGCTGCCGACGTACAGGCGATCATTCGCCAAGAGTGGCGTCGAGGCCACAGCGCCACCCAAATCCACCGACCAGATCATCTGCCCGGTTGAACGATCAATCGCGTACAAGAAGTGGTCGATAGACGACAGAATTAGCATGTCATTGACCAGCAGCGGCTGCGCCCAGATGCCGGCTTCATATGGGAAGCGCCACAATTCGCGATAGTCCTCGAGGGAGATCGCGCTGAGACCTTCGTTCTGGAAGGGCACATAAAGCATGCCGTCTGATTTCAGCGGACTCGCCACCACCTTGTCGACCAGCGGGAACGAACGCTGAACTTCCACGACAACAGAATCTACGCGAAGCAGTCTGCGATTATGATCGGCTACGACAACAGTCTCGTCATCGATTCTGATCGGCGCCGTGTGAAATTGGGCGCCGTCGTTGTCCGATCCACGCAGCACCCAGGTGCGGGGATTGTTCTCATTGTCGCGCAGGATGTCGCCGTTCAGCGGATTCACCAGACGCGCCGGCGCGCCATTAGACGGCGTGAGTATGGTCACATCATTGTTGTAGGCCAGCGCGATATGAGTCTCGCCATTCAGTTCGATCAGTCCAACCGCTGGCCAACTGACGCCCATGCGCGCGCCAACGCACCCGGTGAGCGAAACGACCATCAGCGTCAGCAGTAATACGAATCCAAGTTTTCTGCGCGCGTAGCTATACAATCATCACTCCTTGGGTGGGATCGGGTCAAATCCGCCTGGGTGTAGCGGATGGCAGCGCAAGATTCGGCGCACCCCCATCCATGTCCCGCGAACAGCCCCGTAAGTTTCGATGGCCTCGTAGGCGTATACCGAGCAGGTCGGCGTAAATCGGCAGGCCGAAGGCAATATCGGCGACAAGAACCGCTTGTATATCCTTATGCAAGCCAACAGCGCCCACTTCAGCATCTCAGCACGTTTCTATCAACTTTGCTCGCGTGAAGAGTTCCCTCAATATACGCTGCAAATCGCTGAATGGTTGCTCGATCATGCTTTGGCGCGCGATCACAACAATGTCAAATCCTTGTCTCAAGGCCGGATGCAGAGCATCCAGCGCCGCGACGAGACGTCTCTTAAAACGATTGCGGACCACGGCGATCCCAATTCGCCTGCCGGTCACAACACCATAGCGGTTATGCAAGAGATCGTTCGCGCATACGCCGATGGCCATTGCTGGATGTCGATGCAGCCTGCCATTGCGCCGAACGCGGGCGAAATCTGCAGGCCGGCGCAACCTAAGGGCGGATTTCATGAACTAACTAGCGTTCCAATTCACCTTTTTCACGTGGTTCGGGGTCACAGCCAGTTTATGGCGACCCCGCAGACGCCGCGCCTTGAGTACGTTCCTGCCGCTACGCGTGCTCATGCGCTTGCGAAAGCCATGCACGCGTTTGCGCCGGCGGACCTTAGGCTGCCAGGTGCGCTTGGTTGACATTGTTCGAGCCTTTTTTCTATTTCAATCAGGGTCACAAAGGAGCAGTATAGCCGAGCAACCTGTAGCGGTCAACCGCGTCTTGGCTCTACTGCATATCGCGGCGCTTGGCATCCTGCCAATCAGATCAACGGCGGCAAGGCCCCGTCCAAAGTAGCGCCAGGCGCCACGTTTGCGCGGGAATGCCTTGATTTGCCGCAAGTTGCGCTTGACGAGCCGTCCTGCTCTACGGTAGGATTGCTGCGGCGTAGCGCCTTCTGTCTCACAACCTATTCCAAAGCGCCTCTTTTTTCGAATCACGCCATGTAATTCTCGGGGGATGTTCGACCTTGCTGCCAGCACAACATTGGGCTTACAGCTTTTCTATCGGCGCGGATGACATCGAAAGCATTACCAACCTGCTGCTTGAACGAGAAACTCCCCTTTCCTCTGTTGAACTCGCCACCGAAATCATCAAAGCGCGTGAAGACCTGAAACGGCAAGAGTTTGCACAGAAGTATTTGGACGCCAAAGTCTACCGACCTTCCGAGCGCTACGAGCCGGGCGACCGGCTAACATTTTCGCAACTGAATTATGCCACCGCCAGGGTCGTCAAACTGCGCGAAGGCAAAAGCACCGATCTTCGCCCGCTCACCATCGCCGCGGTTGAGTTTGAAGATTCCAATGGCCGACCCGAAAGCCGTCTGGCTGAATACGTCATTGACTATGACCAGGACCATCCGCTGAAAGACGCCGACGCGAATCGGCATCCCAGCCAATTGACCGGCGAATACACGGTTGACGACATCCTGAATGATGACGACACGGATATCGTTGAACAGGTTGACGACGCCCTGGAGCGCAACGCTGATCTGGTTCGCTTGGCTGGCACCTGGTTCGTTCGAGAGTTGATGCTTGAGGTCGATATCGGGCACTTGCATTTGGCGGAAGCGGTACTGGACATGAATGAGGGCGGTCCCTTGCGCCCGGAAGCGATCCTGGAGCAAATCGGCGGCTTGGGCAGCGCGCCGCTGCCGCTGCAAGTGTTCTCGCTGAATTATTACATGAATCAGGATGAGCGCTTTGACGAAGTGGGCCCTGCCGGAAGAGTGCTCTGGCATTTGACGAGCCAACTGCCGCGTCTGGTTCGTGAAGTGCCGACGATTCTGGAGTATCAACCGATAGCGTATGACCGCGCCTTGCTCTCGCGCGAAATGATGCAGTTGGAATACGACCTTGATGACGAACACTCGCCGGTGACATCGCCGCGGCCTGAAGAAGAAGTCAGCCTGACCCTGATATATCCGCACCGCCGCGTTGGCACGCTGCCGATCAATTCAGAGACCAAGTATGTCTTCCCCGCGGCCAAGACGCCGCGAATCGCCATCACCATTGTCGATGCCTTGGACAAAAAAGAATATCCCTGCTGGGTCGTGCATGAGTTCAAATACGTGGTGGGCTTGGCGCCGATCTTTCAGAAGCATCATCTTCCGGTTGGCGCCTATGTCTATTTGACGCCGACAGAAGACCGCAGCCGGATAGAAATCGAATTCGACACTTATCGCCCGCGCACCGAATGGATACCCGTCGTCGAACGTTCAGACCGTGATCTGCTGCGCTGCACGACCGCCAAACGCGCCATCGGCGCCGACTACGACGAGATGATCATCGTGGGCGTAACGAATTTGCCGGATGTCGATCAGCTGGGCAAAGACCTGCATGCCAAGGGCGCTTCGTTGGCGCAACTGCTGGTTCACCTCGTTCGCGAACTCAGCAAAGAGAACCCGCAAGGCACTGTTCACGCCAAAATACTCTACAATACGCTTAACATTCTCCGACGCTGCCCGCCCGGGCCGATGTTCGCTGCGTTGGCCAACGTGCCCGAATTCGAAGACGTCGGCGGCAACTACTGGAAACTCAGCGAATGATTTCGGGTAAAGTCGTATGGCTCTGAACTACCTAATAAAGCCAAGTCTCGATACAAAATTCTTCATTGACTACGACTGGTGGGAAAGCAGCCGTGACGACCTGCAGATCTACCTGTTGACTCACTTGTCGCAAGAGCAGCAAACGGCGCTGTCGAAGCGCGATTTGGAAGTGGTTTACGATTACGTGCACCCGGAAACCGGCGAGGTCTTTGCGCTCGACGCCTTGGGTATGGCGATCCAGGAGTCATCCCGCAGCGAAGACTTTATCAGCGATCATATTGGACTGATCGACAGCGTGTTCCGCGCTTTCCTGGTTAATGGCAACCAGCCATTGAACGCGCAGGTACTGGCCGAGGCCACCGGCCGCAATGCCGCAACGATATTGAAGACCATTGGCGGCGTTCACATTTATCGCGGCATCAGGCCCCACTTCACCAGCCAGCACTCGGAAGCCTAGCCAATGTCGCGCGTAATCAATACCAATAGCCCGGGCAAACGCCGCAACGCCCACCTGCGCACAATCGCGGAAATCCTCAGACGTCTCAGTCAAGAGCAAGAAATCAACCAGGAAAGCAAAGACATGGTGGCTATGCTGGTATTTTGCCTGCGCGGAATTGAAGGCACGGTCGAAGAGTCGATGGTCGCCTGGGAAAAACGCGGATACTGGAAAAAGTCGGACGAGTTTCAGCAGAAGTGGTGGTGGGCGTCCCTGCTCTCGAAGTCTGTCGATGATCTGCTGCGGATTGAACGCTGGGTATACTTGGCAGAGAGTATGATGACGCTGTACGGCAATGTGTCCGA
>JAGWBC010000202.1:0-313 GCA_021296115.1 Anaerolineae bacterium
CGGCGACGATGTGCTGCACGGCATCAGCTTCGTGGCCGAGCCGGGTCGGCAAGTCGCCTTGTTGGGCGCGACCGGTTCCGGCAAGAGCACCCTGGTCAATCTCATCCCGCGCTTCTACGACGTCAGCGGCGGCGCGGTATCGATCGATGGCGTGAACGTGCGCGATTGGGCGCCGGCGTCCTTGCGGGCGCAGATCGGCATGGTGCTGCAAGAATCGACGCTCTTCAGCGGCAGCGTGCGCGACAATATCGCCTACGGCGCGCCGGATTCCACCTTGGACGCGGTGATTGAGGCGGCGCAAGCGGCGCAAGCG
>JAGWBC010000202.1:362-5825 GCA_021296115.1 Anaerolineae bacterium
CGCCAATCTCTCCGGCGGGCAGAAGCAGCGCATCGCCATCGCCCGCGCCTTGCTGATTCGGCCAGGCATTCTCATCTTCAATGACAGTACCAGCGCGGTCGATATGGAGACCGAATACAAGATACAAGCGGCGCTGGCGGAGTTGGCGGCGGAGACGACTACCTTCATTATCGCGCAGCGCATCACCAGCGTTTTGGGCGCGGATCAGATTCTGGTGCTGGATCACGGGCGCATCGCCGAGCGCGGCACGCATCAGCAGCTGCTGCAACAGGGCCCCATCTACCGCGAAATCTACGAATCACAGCTGGGCGAAGTCGCCCGCGCAAACGGGCGGGCAGTCGACACTTATGCCACAGAGGAGGCTAAAGCTTTACCACCGAGTACACAGAAGTAAGTGCGAGTAAGTCATGCGACATTCGTGCCGGTCTACCCCACCCCCGGCCCCTCTTGCCATCTCTATGGCGAGCGTCCGAATCATCGGAGAGGGGGAGCAGCACAAGTACGTCGCAGCTTCCCCCCGACGATTCGGGGGGACTGAGGGGGTAGAATTCTTGGCAGACTATTTAATTACCTACTCGCATTTACTTCTGCTCTAATGGCGCCGGCGAGTGAGACAAAAGGGGCGCGCCGCCGAATCGATGGCACGCCCCACTGTTACGCTGCTTGGCGGTGAACTTGGGTCTAACGGAAGGGCGCCGCGTACATCAGGCCGCCGTCCGTCCAGAGCGCGTTGAAACCGCGTTCCAGGCCGAAAATGGTGTCCGGACCCAGGTTGCGATTAAAGATTTCGGCATAGTTGCCCATCTGCGAGATCACATCCACCATGAACTCGTCGTTGATGCCGAGGTAATCACCGGCTACGTTGTCGCCCAAGCCGAGCAGACGGCCGATGCCAGCATCTTCACTGTCCATGAAGTCGCCAATGTTCATGCTGTCGATGCCAAACTCTTCCGCGGAGAGCAGACCCCAGACGACCCAGCGGATGATATCCGCGAAGTTGGCGTCGTTCTGCGGGCTAACCGGGCCGAGCGGCTCCTTGCTGATGGCGCCGGGCAGAATCGAGTGCGCGGCGGGATCAGCCGAGGTGGCTTTGCGCGAGACCAAGCTGCTGATATCGCTGGTGAAGGCATCGCAGGCGCCCGCTTCGTAGGCATCCATAATGGCGTCGAAATCCGGGAATGTATTCAATTCCCAGTCGGCGCCAAGGGCGTTGGCCTTGTCCGTGATATTCAACTCGGTGGTGGTGCCGGCAGTGGCGCACATGGTAATGCTCTCTTCGCCGAGTTCTTCAATGGTGCTCACTCCAAAGTCAATCTTGACCATGATACCCTGACCGTCGTAGAAGGTCGTGGGACCGAAGGTGGCGCCCCATTCGGTATCGCGGCTTAGCGTCCAGGTGGTGTTGCGGCTGAGCATGTCAATCTCGCCACTGGCCAGCGCAGTCGGGCGCTCGGCAGCGGCAAGCGGACGGAATGCGATCGCATTGGAGTCGCCCAGGATTGCGGCAGCAACTGCGCGGCAAATGTCAACGTCAAAACCTTCGAAATCACCAGCGTCATTTTGGGTGCCGAAGCCCGGCAGTACCGAGTTAACGCCGCAAATCAACTCACCACGATCACGGATGCGTTCAACAATGTGACCATCCTGAGCGGCTGTGAGGCTCGTACCCACAACAAGTACGGCAACTACAAGCAGTGCAATCAATACAAAACGCTTCATCTGTCCAGCCCTTTCTGCTTATTAACATTGACGCGAACCAACACTGTCGCCGAATTCGCGGTTTTCAACGTCAACTCCGGCGCTTCTCACACAGACAGTTTACAATGCCCAAGCAACTGTGCCAAGCTGCGGGAGCCGCTTATTGACAATAAAAAAACCGCCCGTTAATGTAACATTAACGTAGCGGCAGTCTCTCTGTCAAGTTAGTCAGGTAGAACACTTCTTGAATAGCGTCCCCTACTTGGCAGCCAGTTCGAAATCAGCAGGCCGAACGGTCTCAAGCACCCTTAAGATCCCGGCGCGAACCTCGCCGGGTTCCGCGTGACGACCTACTTCTTTCTTCGAAAAGATCAACTCGCCGTTGACCCAGACGTCAAATACTCCACCGGTGGCTGGAATCAGCTTCCAACTGCTGATGAAATACTCAATTTCACGCTCGTTCAAGATTTCATCCGTCAAACTGACGGCATTAGGTTGGTGTCCTCAAGTAGCGCAATACTTGACGACAATGTCCATTCCACCTTCTTGCATGAGATTGCCCTTTCACCACGCTAAAGCCTACGATGTCATTATTGTAGCCGATGAAACGGAAAATGCAATATCAGCCCGATTTTGGGAGTGGGGAATATCCTGAAAATAAATCCTTAGCGAACATGGCACAGATTTTTTAGGCAGGGAGGACACAAAGATTATTGGATGGCCAATTCGACGTTGTTATATCAACATTATTAACCAGCCCCGGTTTTCCAAGCAATTCACTTTCCAAGCAACGGGGTCAATACGCAATACCAACGCTCTCGCCGATGTTATTGAAAGTTGCGGATTCCACCTTATGCTAGGTTTGGTTTACCGTTGACGGAGGCGAATGGTGAGCGCAATAAATTGCATGCGGATGCCGGTCGCCTTGCTGAGCTTGGTCATGGGGCTGCTTCTTCTGGCGATGCCGGCGCAAGCGCAGGGATTGTGTGAAGATTTCCATACTATCGACAATCCGGATGACACCACTATCAGAGAGTATCAGCGAGACTGCGTGACCGGATCCAAACAAGAGTCAAAAGCAGCGGAGAAGGACAAGGAAGCATCATACCGTCCGCCCGATGTGACCTGCCCTCATCTGCCTGCTCGCGTCAGCGTTGCCAACTACGGGGAAACACTCAATGCCAGATGGTTGACGAGGCCGGGCTTGGCCGGATGGATCTGATCCAGCGGGGATTCATCCAAGCAGTTGATGTATGGAACAGCGTGACTGGGACCGTGGAAGTCTGCTTCCGCAACGCTGGTATGCTGGTCTTTTTGGACGCGACCTATGTTGAGCGCCTGCTCACGGACCTGGAGTCCTATGAGCGCGATGGCATGACCTGCGGCAAGATCGACCGCATTGGAACGGTCGTCCTGCTAGACTACCCCGCTGCGCCGACCGAGCAGCCAGCGGAAAATGCCTTGCCGCTCTACGATTCCACTCCTCAAAGCATTTGCCAAATCAAGCTGATTGAGACGCTCTTCCTGCGCGCAGAGCCGGCTGGGGAGATCATCGGCTTGGTCTGGCTGTATTCGGAAGTGCCCGTCTTCAAGATCAGAGGCGACTGGTATTTCATTGAGTTCCAAGGACAGGTCGGTTATATCAGCCGCGATTACCGAAAAGTTCTCTGGGGCGACTGCGCGTAGACAGCCCCCAAGACATTCCTCGAGCGCGCCCCAGCTTGAAGCCTCAAACTGGGGCGGTTTGCTTTAGACGACGATATTCACCTTCGGGTCCGTCCCGTTGCGGCCGGGAATGAAGATTGTCCGTTTTGGCGCTTTGCCGGACAAGCTGCGCTGGGCCGCGCCGCTGGCCAAGGCCATCTCCTGGGCGCGTTCCTGGTCGATATCCACCGCCACCGCGATGGTCTCGCGCGGTTTGCCGTTGACCATCACCACCAGGTCGACCGTCTCTTCACGCGCCAAATCGGCGTCGTATTCCGGCCAGGGCTGCGTATGCACGCTGTATTCCCAACCCAGTCGCAGCCACATTTCTTCAGCCAGATGCGGGGCGAAAGGCGCCAGCAGCCGAATCACCTGGCTCATCACATCGCGCCAAACGTCCGCGCCGATTGACCCCGCGCGCAAAGCCGCCTTCAGCGCGTTTTTGAATTTCATCTGCTCGGCGATGGCCGTGTTGAAGCTGAATTCTTCCAGGCCGCGGTTGATAACGGCGATGGTCTGGTGCAGCTTGCGCACGATATCGCGCTCGGCGGAGGGGTCGCCCGCGGTCGATGGCGCGCCGGCGGCAGCGATCTCCCAGATGTCATGCAACCAGCCTTGTGGACCCTTGATGTTGTTCTCGTTCCAGGGCCCGCCCTTCTGCCAGTCGAAGTTGAACATCAAGTAGCAGCGGACGGCATCGGCGCCGTATTTCGCCACCAGCTCATCGGGATTGACGACATTACCCTTGCTCTTGGACATGCGCTGGATATCCAGGTGCTGCTGCAGTTGATTGACGTTGTTCTCGCCCGGGATATGCGGGATCACGATCTCGGCATCGGACAGGACTTCGACGAATTGCGTGACGCCGGCCATATTCAGGTGCAGCACATTTTCGGTCCGGTGGGCGATTTCGCCGAAATAACCCTCGAAGCCGGCAGGGACCTGATTCCAGTCGACCACTTCAACGCGCTCCGCCAGCATCCGCTCGCCGGCGACGCGCCCGCTGCAGAGCACGAAGTGACCTTGCCGCTCGCCACCCAGCACTTGGCCTTGATTGCGCAGCACGGTCATCGGTTCATCGAATGCGCCTTCGGGATCGCGCCCGTGGCGGCGCATGGCGGCGGCGGCATCATCGTATACGCCGATATCGCGCAGCACCTTGGTAAAGAAGCGCGTGTAGAGCAGGTGCATCACGGCATGTTCGGCGCCGCCGGTGTAGACATCAACCGGCAGCCAGTAGGCCGCCTCCTCGGCGTCAAAGGGCGCCGTGTCGCAATCGGGCGACAGGTATCGCAGCTGATACCAGGACGAGCACATGAATGTATCCAGCGTGTCGGTCTCGCGCCGCAGCGTCTCGTCTACTTTGAAGAAGGGCTCGTGGTAGGTCAACGGGCTGCGACCGGTGGGCAGGAAATCGACATCTTCCGGCAGCTCAACGGGCAGGTCCTCATCGGGAACCGGAATGATCTCGTCGCCAGCGTACATCATGGGGATGGGCCCGCCCCAGTAGCGCTGCCGGCTGATCAGCCAGTCGCGCAAACGGTAATTTACTGACTCCTCGCCCTTGCCGGTCGCTTCCAGCCAATCGATCACGCGATTGATAGCCGGGTTCTTGCGGCCCTTCCGCCAGCTGCTGACGCTGCCGTCCATGGCATCCGAGTTAACCATGACGCCGGGTCCGTCATAGGCTTCAGTCATGGCCGCTTCGGTCAGCGGCTCGGTCATATCTTCCGGCTGAATCACCACGCGTATCGGCAGGTCATGCGCGCGAGCGAACTCGAAGTCGCGCTGGTCGTGCGCGGGAACGGCCATCATCGCGCCCGGGCCGTAGGTGATCATGACGTAGACGGCGATCCAGATGGGGATAAGCTCGTCATTGACCGGGTTGATGGCGTAGGCGCCGGTGAAGACGCCCGCTCTATTTCGGTCTCGGCTGCGATCTCGTCGATGTAATGCTCGACGGCGGCGCGCTGTTCGTCCGTGCTGATCCTGGCGACCAGATCATGCTCCGGCGCCAGCACCATAAAGGTCGCGCCCCAGAGCGTATCGGGACGTGTAGTG
>JAGWBC010000203.1 GCA_021296115.1 Anaerolineae bacterium
TATTTTCCGTGAAAAAGAAAAACGACCGCCCCGCGCCAAGAGCGTTCAGTTGCCGCCGATTGTTCCTGACGGCTTGCATTGCCTTGGGCCTGCTATGCAGCCTCCCCATTATTTTGACCTCATCGGAAATGCACTGGCTTATTGACCACAACATCAGGCACTTTAACATTACCGCTGAACCAGCCAGAAAAGAGTCAGATATCATTGCCTTCATCTGCAAGTATATTGGAGAAAGTAAAGACCACGCAATCTATACTATCCGCCCGGATGGAAGCCAATTGAGGCAGATTCTGACACAGCCGCGCCGACACTACCGCGAACTTAGTTGGTCGCCGGATGGCATTTGGCTGGCGATGGTTGTTTCGTACATTGACATGCCGGTCGGGCGACTCGAAAAAGACGAGATATTTCGCGTTCGTTTTGATGGGTTGGATCCCAGGCGTCTGACCTATAATCGTTCCGAAGAATTCGCTCCTCGTTGGTCAAGCGACGGGAAATCTATTCTGTTCTTGCGCCGCGATACCATTTACATGATATCCTCCGATGGACATGAAATCAGGCAAACTTATAATCGATACATTTTTAGAGGCTTTGGGGGCCGACCTACTTTCGACCTGTCATCAGATGGTCAAAAATTTATAGCAATCGGCTATTACGATGCGCTTCTCTACGGTACACGTCTCAACGGCGCTGATTGGCGAGTGTTGACAAGAGCGGGAACGCATCTTGCTGCAGTGGCCTGGGCTCCGAACAATGACCAGATTATGTATTATACATTTGACCCTAATTATGACTTTCAAAAGTTAGCTGTATTCAATGTCAACGAGCAAGTCGAAGACTTTTCACTTGAGATGGACACAGTTTGGGACGCGCAATGGTCGCCAGATGGCAAGTGGATCGCAATCTTGGGTAATACAGAAAACATGGAATCCAGGATTTATTTGTATCTACTCGATGTTCAAACCAGTGATATTCATAGAGTTACAAATGATGACATAGACCTTGATATCTCAATTTCATGGTCGCCCGACAGCGAGTGGATTGCCTTTTCCAACAATGAGTATTCATTCGGCGACGAAGACAAATATATAAGTCGGATGTTCAAGATAAGACGCGATGGTGCGGGATTGCAGCAATTGACAGACATAGATTGCCTAATTGATGAAATAAGTTGGTCGCCCAAATGATTTTGGAGACAGCCGCTCCCCGAGCCTACAAAATCCACTGTCTGACCAACGGCTAGCCCACACCAAGCGTCCGCACCGGCTGCCCGTCTTTGCTCGCCGATTTGACGATGGCGTCCCAGAGCCGGGCCATGCGCAAACCGACTTCGGGCGGGCAGGGATTCTCGATTTCACCGGCCCGCACCTGCGTGAACTGCTGCCAGGCGCCGCGCATCTTGGGTAATTCAGCTTCTGTCGCTTCGGCCTCGCCAGCGCGGCGGATGAAGAGGCGCTCGCCGTAGATGCCGGTGCGGATGACGCCGCCGGTCAAGTTGACGAATATCTCGTTCTCCAGGCCGGGGATGCAATCGCCGCAGCCGTTGAGCGTGACCAGCGCGCCCGAACCCAGCCGGCCCATCACCACGCCGTTGATATCAACCGGCGTACCGCGGTTGTCCGTCCAGGCGGCCACGCTCGCGAAGTCCTCGCCTATGAGCGTGCAGACGGTATTCATCATGTGCGCGCCGGAATCGAAGAGGAAGCCGCCGCCCGCGGTCTCGGGGATTTGCCGCCAGGTGCCCGCTGTAGCGCCCTTCCAGCCCTGCCAAACCATGCCAGTCACCGTCTGCAATTCGCCCAGCTCGCCGGAAGCGATCAACTGCGCGGCATGGCGGATCTGTGGCGACAGGCCGCCTTGAAAGGCCACGACTAAATGACGGCCAGTGCGGTCGCGCGTTTCCATCAGGCTGAGCGCTTCGGCGGTGTTCATCACCATGGGCTTTTCCAGCAGCACATCCAGGCCCGCCTCCATGCACATCTTGGCATGGTCGTGATGCAGATTGTGCGGCGTGATGATGAAGGCGGCATCCAGCTCAGAGGCGTGCTTTTCCAGCAGTTCCGCCAGCACCGGCTCGTTGGGTGGGGTTGGCCCGCCCAGCTCCTCCAGCCTGGCCAGCGCCAGCTCGTAATTGTTCGAAGAAGGCTCACAGATGACGCGGATATCGGCGCCGGTTTCGACCATCAAAGGCAGATGGTAACGCGCCATGCCGCCCGCGCCGATCAAGGCAGTTCTTGTACTCATATCAACTCTCTAAGGGTCTCGTAAAAGCCGTACAAAAATACAATGCGCGGGATTGTATCCAATGCGAAGACAAAAGGCTAATCCAGTTTTCAATGTAGTAAATCGCCGACAATCAGAGGCGCGCCGATTGTCTAGTATTGGGGATGCCAATCGCTCAGGCGCGTCGGCGGGAGCGGTGCTCTTGACGTGTCTCCAGGCCTTCGAGGACGGCGACTTGCTCGCCATCGCGCTCGACCCAGACGCCACAGGGCCCGCCCTGCTCGCTGACGCCGAGGTTAATTTCGCTGCCATCCATGCGCAGAACCGGGTGATACCATTTGGCCACCGCCTCGGCTTCACCGACGATGTAGTGGCCGATCATGGCGCGGCGGAAGCGGTCGGCTGTGCTGTTGGGGTAGCTGCCATGGACAAGCTGGCCGTTGAAGAAGAGTACATCACCCGGCTCCATAATCAGCGGAATCGGTTCGTAGCCGGGCGGCAGTTCCACCGTATCGGCGGTGAAGCTAACTTCGGTATCGGCATCCAGCGTACACAGCACCGGTATATCGTGCGTCCCGGGCACGATGCGCAAACAGCCGTTGGCTTCGTCACAGCGGTCGATGGCCAGCCAGGCGGCGACGCAGGTACCGGGGTCGACGCGCAGATAGAACTGGTCTTGATGCAGAGCTTGGCCGCGCGCGCCGGGCGGCTTGAAATAGAACATGGTCTGGACGGCGTAGGGTTCGCGGCCCAGGATGGCCCTCATCCATTGGTTGAGCCGCGGATCGATCATCCAATTCAAGCTGGTTTCGTCCCAACGGTGCGGCTGCATGACACGCGGATATCTCGCGAGTGGATCGCTGGCATCGGTGATATTGTCGGAAGCGCGATGATGGTCGCGGTTGACGCGGTGGAAATGCGCTCGCAGGGCCTCGACCTCTTGTTTAGAGAATAGTCCACGCGCGAGTGTATAGCCTTGCTCGGCGAATTCGGATTTGCTGGTGGCGGGTACGGTCATCTCTAGGGCCTCGCTAGCAATAAGTATTTGCAATATCGCCCTATTCTAGCGTATATATTGCCCGGTCGCGCGCAACTGTTTCTGAGGCGACACATTTTTCTGCAGCGCAAGATAAAGCAATGGCAGCATGTATCTACAATGGAGAAACATCGAGGGTTCAAATGCTAGTCAAAGTTCAGAAATGGGGAAACGGCCTGGCAGTGCGTATCCCGAAGGCATTGGCGGAAGAAGCCGGGCTCGAAGTCGGAATCGAGGTTGAACTTCTCGCAGAGGATGGCGAACTACGCATTACAACGTGGCGAAGCAAACGCTACGATCTTGATGAAATGCTGGCGAGCGTACCGGATGATTTCGATGATGGGGAATGGGACACCGGGCCTCCGGTCAGCAAAGAAGTCTGGTAGCGACTCATAATTTAATTCGTCGAGCATTGCACCCTTGGCAACGCTGTTTATTTGCATGTGCTGAGTATCCATTGTCTCGTCGAGATCGTGTTCCCGGCACTTCATCTAGACTGTTGCATGAAGAGAAATGTATCAGTTTTTCTTGCAGAATACTCGACAAACGACTAGTCAAAACACACCACAAATTTCTTGACATACCACGATGTAGCGGTATAGACTGTGTCTACATTGGATATACGGGAGGCTAACGATGTTGGCCAAGGTTGGCAAGTGGGGAAACAGTCGCGGGCTACGAATCCCTAAAAGCATTGCACAAGACTTGGGCTTGGATTACGGCACAAGTGTTGAACTTCGCGCTGTCGATGGGCAGTTGCGCGTAGCTCCTACTCAAGAACCTCGCTATACGCTTGAGGAACTAGTCTCTCAGATTACGCCTGAGAACCGGCACGGCGAAATTGACTGGGGCCCACCGGTCGGCAACGAGGTCTGGTAGTGGCCTATATCCCTGAGCACAGCCTTATTGCATGCACTACGTTCAATCATCTAACAGTCCGCAAAAGACGCCAAAAATCGTCAATGGCATCTGTCTGTGTTAGTATGTTTCTACAATGTAGAAACGGGAGGCTATCGTGTTAACCAAGGTTACGAAATGGGGCAATAGTCGAGCGTTGCGCATCCCAAAAGCCCTAGCTGAAGAAGCAGGGCTCGACTATGGGCAAGCGGTGGATATGCAATTGGTGGACGGGGAAATCCGCATCAAGCGCGCTCGTAAGCAAAAGCGCTATGACTTGGATAAAATGCTGGAGAGTGTACCGGATGATTTTGAGCCGGAAGACTGGGGCCTCGGTCCTCCTGTCGGCAATGAGGTTTGGTAGTGGCGTATTTGCCCGAGCGCGGGGATGTCATCTGGGTTGATCTCGATCCCCGCGTTGGCCGAGAGCAGTCCAGCCATCGCCCAGCGCTTGTTCTATCGTCCGCGCGTTTCAATCGAAAGATGAATGTTGCGATTTGCTGCCCCATCACAAGTCGGAAGTTGCGCACCGACTTTGAGCTTGCATTGCCAAATCATCTTGATGTCACGGGCGTCGTGCTGGTATACCAAGTGAGAGCGGTAGATTGGCGAGCAAGGGGCGCGCGGTTCTTTACAAGCGTCCCCGTAGACACCGTAAAAGAAGTTCTGCTGATGTTGCGAGCGATACTAGACATACCTTCGCTGGAATAACGCGTAAAGCATACTTGATTCGACTAATACGTAACGAGGATTCAAATGTTCAACTGGACACACGAAGAACTGCCGCAACCAACCACCGATCTGGCCACCCTGCAATCCAACATTGACGACTTCGGCTACTGCCTGGTCAAAGACGCTATGACATCCACTCAGGTGGCTGCCGCGCGCGAACGCTTGCTGGAACAGGCGCTGGCGGAGTTGGAAAGCGGCAACGCCTTTGAAGACGGCGGCGCCAAACAACAGTGGGGCCAATTCACCGACGAAGAGGGACGCGTCCGGCGCGAGGCTTTCTCCGCCAAAGCCGGCGGCGTCAACCAGCGCGTCTGGATGCTGATCAACAAGGGCGCGATCTGGCGCGAGCTGCTGAC
>JAGWBC010000204.1 GCA_021296115.1 Anaerolineae bacterium
CAATGCTGATTTGTCATTCCTCCCGCTTGAACTGCGGGATGAGGCGGCGGCCCGGTTGCGCGCCGGCGAAATCAGCGAAAAGGCCTTGACGATCACACGTGCCGAAGCGGCCAATTACGGTTTGTATCCATTCGCCGACGGCGCCTCCTTCAGCAATTATCATCGCCTGGATACTGATGGCTGCACGCCGGAACAAGTCGCCAACGGACTTGTCGAGGTTCTGCAGCAACGCAGCTGAGGAACGAGCAAACTAATGCCAGTCATTTCTCGCATAAGCGCGACGCCCTACAACATCCCGCTCAAAGCCGCGCTGACCTGGGGCAGCGGCCACGAACTGCAGCGGCTGGAGCATGTACTGATACGCGTGGAGTTGTCGGATGGCGCAGTCGGCTTTGCCGAAGCTACGCCGCGCCCCAGCATCTACGGCGAAACGCAAGTCTCCGTTCTGCATGTCATCAATGAGCACTTGGCGCCTATGCTGCTCGGCCAGGCGATCGACAGCTTCGCAGCGGTATCGGCGCTTTCCGCGCGCGCGGCAATAATCAAAAACAACAATACGGCCAGAGGCGCGCTGGATCTGGCGCTGCACCAGGCGCTGGCGAACAGTCGCGGAGAGCGTCTCACGGCTTATCTCGGCGCTGAGCGCGACTGCATTCGGCTGAGCGCCATCGTCAGCACCGGCGGGCCCGAAGCCGTGATGGCGGATGTCGACAGGGCCTATCACGCCGGCATTCGCGTCTTTAAGGTGAAGATCGGGCGCCACCTTCCCAGCGAAATCAACACGATTGCGGCGCTCATCGATGCCCATCCGGACGCGCAGTTTTATGTCGATGCCAACGAAACGCTCGAGAGCAGCAGCGGCGCCGACATCTTGAGTCGCCTGCGCCGGATGGGCGTGATCCACTGCGAGGAGGCGCTGCCGGTACATCTCTTGCGCGAGCGGCGTCAACTGCGGCGAGATTGCGCCATGCCTATCATCGCTGACGACTCGGCTTTCACTGCGCGGGATTTGGAGCGGGAAATCGCCTTTGACACCTTCGATATCCTGAATATCAAAACGGCGCGCACCGGCTACTCAGAGTCCGCGCTCATGCTGGAACTGTGTCAATCAGCCGAAAAAGATGTCATGGTAGGTTCGCAAGCCAGCTCGCTGCTGGGCTGTTTGCAAGCCGCGATATTCGCCGGCCGTCGAGCGGTCAACTGCGCCAGCGAGTGCAGCTTCTTTCTGAATACTGACGTCGATCTGAGCGATGCGCCTCCAATCGAGGACGGCTGGCTGGCGCTGGACGCGGCCGAGCGGTCGCTGGCGAGTATCCAGCATGGGCTGATGACCCGTGAATAGAGACCAATATATGCCAAGCAATCGGCGGAGGACCCTCTGATGAAAATTCACATCATGTGCGATATGGAAGGCGTGAGCGGCATTGTGACCTGGGGGCGGGTCGGCAGCGGCAAGCCCATGTACGACGAAGGGCGCCGGCTCTACACGGAGGAGATCAACGCGGCCGTGCGCGGCGCGCTGCGTGCCGGAGCGGAGGAGATCGTCGTCATTGACGGGCACAATGCCGGCGGCGACAATCGCTACAATTCCTTGCTGCCGGAATTGCTGCATCCGGATTGCGAGTGGGTGGCGCATCACCCCTGGACGCGTTATACCGAGCTGCTGGAAGCAGGCGCCGATGCTTGCTTGATGGTCGGCTACCACGCGCGCGCCCATACGCCGGACGGCGTCTTGAGCCACACCATCACCAGCGTCAAGTGGCATAATCTCTGGTTCAACGGCGAGTTAGTGGGCGAGATCGCCGTGAACGCGGCCCTCTGCGGGCATTATGGTTGCCCGGTGCTGTTGATGACCGGCGATGTGGCTGTCTGCCGCGAAGCGAAGGCGCTGCTGGGCGAGGGATTGACCACGGTGGCGGTCAAGAAGGGGCTGTCGCGCTACTCGGCTCGACAGATTCCGCCGCTGCGCGCTCGCGAGATGATCGAAGAAGGGGCGTATCAAGCGCTTCAGGACCTTGATGCGGTCGCGCCTTACGTGCCGGCGTCACCAGTGACGATCACAGCCCAGATTACCAAGTCGGAGATGGTGGAAGATTTTCGCGGCCGGCCCGGGCTGGAGCTGGACTACGATACGCTAAAGGTGCACAGCCGCGCCTCTGACTGGAAGACGGCCTGGGATCAGATCTGGCATTGGGAAGTCTGATTGAGCGGGCAGTCGTCAGGAATTGCCTATATCACCACGAAGGCACAAAAGTAGAACCGAGCTAGTTGTGCAAAACTCCGCACAAGGTCGAATTGTAGGGGCGACATTGCGTGTCGCCCGAAAATCCCTCATTACAGCAACGGGCGATTCACAGAATCGCCCCTACAACGTCCCATTTTTGCCGCATTACTTTGTTGGAATTACTGAGGACACCAAACCAAAAATGGAAACGTCTCTGTGGTTGAATTTGAATGTGATATTGCGCGGCGCAGCCGATAAGGGCTCTGCGGCGATTCTACCGGACTGGCTGCCTGCTGCTATTCGCACGGGCGCTCGGGGAAAGGAAGCGGCATGAAAGTTCTGATTATGGCGGACATGGAAGGTGTCAGCAGCATCGTCACCTGGGGCCAGGTGACGGGCGGCGCGCCCATGTACGAAGAAGGACGCAAGTTATACACCGAAGAGATCAACGCGGCGGTGCGCGGCGCCAAGCGGGCCGGCGCGGACGAGATCGTCGTTGTGGATTGTCACGGCGCCGGCGGCGACTGGACCTTCAATTCTTTTGTGCCGGAATTGCTGGACGACAACTGCACCTGGGTGGCGCATCACCCCTGGGCGCGCTATACCGAGCTGCTGGAGCAAGGCGCGGATGCCTGCCTGCTGGTGGGCATGCACGCGCGCAACAACACCGCCGATGGCGTGCTATCGCATACCATCTCGACGGTGAAGTGGCACAACCTGTGGTTCAATGACGATTTGGTTGGCGAGTCCGGCGTGAATGCGGCGCTCTGCGGGCATTACGGCTGCCCGGTGCTGCTGGTCACTGGCGATGAGGCGGTCTGCCGTGAAGTGACTGCCCTGCTCGGCGACGGGCTGACGACGGTCGCGGTCAAGCGCGGGCTGACGCGTTACTCGGCTCGACAGATTCCGCCGCGGGTGGCGCGCAACATGATCGAAGCAGGCGCCTATCAAGCGCTGCAGAATCTGAACGCAGTCGAACCTTATGCGCCATCCGCGCCAGTGACCATCACCATTGAAGTTGACAAGGTGGAGATGATGGCCGACTTCATGGGCCGGCCGGGCGTGGAGCTGGACCGCGCGGCGCAAAAGGTGTACAGCCGCGGGGACGATTGGATGACCGCCTGGGACCAGATCTGGAGCTGGAAGGTTTAGGTCAGCGCCAGCGAGAGCGCCCAGCCGACCACCATCAGCAGCCCGAATTGTCCGTGTAATTTGGCCGTGCGTCCCTGCGCCTGATGCAGCAAGGGCACCGCCTGGCTGGTATAAAAGATGCGGATGAGACGCAGCGCCTCCGGCAGCGTGATCAGCGTCAGCAGGGTATAAACAGGCAGCAAGCCTGATGCGACCACAAGCGCCTGCGCAGCGTAGGCCCCGAAGACCAGGAATATGAATTCGGCGCGGGCGAAGCGAATGCCAAATATCACCGCCAGTGTGCGCTTGTTGACAGCGCGATCGGCGTCCATATCGCGGATGTTGTTGGCGTGCAGAATGGCCGCGACCATGAAGGCGATTGGCAGCGAGATCAGGCAGAGTTCGCCGATGCGCGCCTGGCTCAATTCCGGGGACATCACATAGTAGGCGCCGACGATGATAGCCGGTCCCATGAAGATGGCCACGGCAATTTCGCCCAGCCCGTTGTAGGCCAGGGGGAAGGGGCCGGCGGTATAGGTGATCGCCACGAAGACGCCGCCGATGCCGATCAGCCAGAGCAGCGGCCCGCTCTGCGAGAGCAGGTACAAGCCGATGGCGCAGCCCAGCGCGGTGGTAAAGACAGCGCCGTAGAAGACGCTTTGCGGCGTGAGGATCTTGTGTTTGATGGTCATGCCCTGCCCGGCCTCTTTCAGGCGGTCCGCCCCGCGGCGGTAGTCGGCGTATTCGTTGATGAGATTGGCCGCGCTTTGCAGCAGCAAGGTTCCCACCAGCGCCAGCAGGAATACGGCAGCGTCAAAGACGCCATCATCCAGCGCGACGATGCCGGCCAATCCCATCGGCACGTAGGTAGCGGTGAATACGCGCGGTCGCAGCGCCAGATACCAGGCGTTCATCTTGCTCTGCTGCGATTTCTCTTCCATAAGGTCGAAGCTCTGTTGTCAAACCAGCGCAGGCGCTTGCCACAATCATTATAGGCTGATTCGGCGCTGGCTGAAGTCCCGAGCCAGCCCCTCCGTGTATAATCGCAAGTAGTATCAGACTTGAGGCATAGCCAGTGAAGGTGCTGTTTGTATCGGCGAGCGACAGAATTGGCGGCGCGGCCATCGGCGGCTACCGCTTGCACAAGGCTTTGCAGCAGGCAGGCATAAAAAGCGAAATGCTGGTCTTGCGCAAGGTCACGGCCGACCCCAGCGTTCATCGACTCGCGCTTTATCTCAATCGTCCCGCACGGGCGCGGCGCAGACTCGGCGCCATGCGTCATACGCGCCGACTAAGAGACAACCCGCGCAGGGCGGAAAGTGGCCACTGGAGTCTCAACCAATTCGGCTATCCGATTGCCGAGGTCATCAATGCGTTCGGGGCGGATATTGTGCACTTGAATTGGATTGGGGACAACTACCTGCCAATCGGAGAAGTCGCCAAAATAGGCGCGCCGATCGTTTGGACGCTGCAGGATATGTGGGCCCTCACCGGAGGCTGCCATTATGCCGGGGATTGCCGGGCATTTCAGAAGGATTGCGGCAATTGCCCACAGCTCCTGGCACGATCGGCCGGCGACCTGAGCGCGCGCGTCCTTCGAGATAAGCGGCGCGCATGGTCGCAGCTGTCGCTGACCGCTGTCGCCTTGAGCCATTGGCTGGCGGATTGCGCGCGAGAAAGCGCCCTGTTTAGGGACAAGCGAATCGAAGTCATTGGCAATCCGGTCGATCCCAAGCGCTACAAGCCACTGGACAGAGCAGAGTCGCGGCGAGCATTCAATCTGCCGCTGGAAAAGAAGCTGATTCTGTTTGGCGCGGTCGGCGGCACGACTGACAGACGCAAGGGCTTTCGTTATCTGCAA
>JAGWBC010000205.1:0-3201 GCA_021296115.1 Anaerolineae bacterium
GCCGCAGCGGCTGCTGCTTTCAGCGCGGACGCGGCAAAATTTTCTTCTTCCGCCCCGGGCACGAAACCTACCCGATCTTTTATCAAAGCGAAATCCAGCATGTCATCGCCAATGCGGTGGGCTGGGCGGCGCGAGACAACTAAAGGAGGGGTCATGCCGCGGAAACTGGCCTTCATATCGGGGCTGAGTTGAGCAAGGTCTGGGTTGGCACGACGATATGCGCCTTTTGGTCGAGACTGACGAAAGCGACACCAAGAGTATGCTCGCCGCCGCGCTAGTTGGCACCAGCGGCGTCGGTACCATAATCGAGAAGGGGTCGGACGTCTCGGACTGGAAAGTCGGCGATCGCGTCATCAGCTTCATGGACGTCAGCGAGACCAACATCATGACGACGCGGCGCAGGCTACCTTGGGACGGTCCGCCGCTTTGGCTTGACGGCTGCATCTGGCCCTTGGGCGATATTGATCCCCTGGACGCGCTCGGCTTCGAGCCCGCCTTCGTCTCTTTCCACTGCATCCGCGAATCGAACCTCCGCTTTGCCGATACGGTCGCTGTCATCGGATTGGGCGCGATAGGAATAGGACTGCTGACGGTGCACATGGCAGCGCTGAGCGGAGCGGAGCAGATCTTCGCTGTCGATCCGCTGCTCAAGCGCCGCGAGCTGGCGCTCGACTAACCCCTTCGATGTAGACGCCGCGCTGGAAATCCACAAGTTGACCGGCGGGCCCGGCGTCGATGTGGCGGTTGAAGTGAGCGCGACTTATCATGGTTTGCAAAGCGCAATACGCGCAACGCGAATGGAAGGCACGATATGCGCGTCCGGCCTCTACCGGGGCGAGGGACGCGGCCTTTGGCTGGGACGCGAGTTCCACTGCAATCGTCAGACGATGATCGTGCCGCACGGCTGCTACTTGGGGCATAAGCCGCGCGATTATTCCCGCTGGGATGATTACCGCGCCTACGACGCCATCATCAGCATGATGCGCCAGGGCGCGCTGACCGCTCCCGGTTTGATTCAGCCGCTGGTGTCGTTGGATGAGGCGCCCGCCGTTTGGGATTTGGTCGTAAACGAGCCGGCGAAAGTGGTAAAGTTTGGCATCCGTTTTTGAGTATGGTTCGTATGTAAAGGGGAGGATTCTTGTGGTTACCGCCGCTATATCAACAGTCACCTTGATGAACGCGCTGGGCAAACCGATGTATGAGATGGATGCCGCCAGTGGGCAGCAAACGGGCGTTCCGAGCGAGCCCGCGGCCATCGATCTGCTGGATGTGCCAGCTGCCGCTGCCGCGCATGGTTTTCACAGCTTTGATCTCAGCGTTTATCACCTGCCGAGCATCGAGCGCAGTTATCTGTCCGACCTTCGTTGCGCCTTTGAAAAAGCGAAGGTGGAGCTCTTTCAGCTTCTTATCGATACCGGTGACGTTGATACGACCGTCCCCGACGAGCAGGACGCGGGCATCGCGCATATAAAACGCTGGATGGACATCGCCGTCGAATTAGGCGCGCGGGGTGTGCGCTACGTCCCGGGCGATAGCGAACCAACGCCGGAGACGATTCGCGCAAGCGGAGAAGCCTTTCGCGAGCTCTTTGATTACGCTGTCCGATGCGGGCTGCGGCCGGCCACGGAAAACTACCGAAGTTTTAACTTGAAGGCTGAACATCTACTGGCTGTTCTTGATAAATCAGAGCGGGATTACGGCTTAGTCGCCGACTTTGGCAACGCCCGTGGTCCGGACAAGCATGAGACCTTGGCGAAGATCATGCCCCGCGCGACCTCGATTCACGCCTGGGCTGAAGTCGACGAAAACGGCGATCTCATCAGTGAAGATTTTCGGCGCTGTCTGACCATAGCGCGTGATAGTGGCTTTGACGGACCTATCATGCTGCAAAGTGGCTACCCAGTGGATGTCTTTGAACGGACGAGGGAAGTGTGGACTCGCGTAGACGAAATGCGCGAAGAAGTGCGGGCCGTATTCGGCGACGCGCTTGGGAACGGAGCTTAGCCTATGTCAGCGCCTATTCGTGTGACTGTGTGGAACGAGTTCTGGCATGAGAATCCCCTTCGGCATGCTCATGTGGAGGCGCGCCTGCTGAATTACGGTTACGGTGCAGACAACGCAAAGCATGCAACCGAAGGTGTCCAGAGCATCTACCCTGATGGCATGCACACGGTCATCTCCACGCATTTGCGCGAACAGGGGTTTGAGGTGCGCACAGCGACCCAGGATGAAGCGGAGCACGGGCTGACGGAAGACGTCCTCGCTGAGACCGATGTGCTCACCTGGTGGGGCCATATCGCCCACGATGAGGTCAGCGATAAAATCGTCCAGCGCGTCCATCAGCGCGTCAACATGGGCGGGATGGGTCTCATCGCGTTGCACTCGGCGCATTATTCGAAGATCTTCAGGAAATTGATGGGCACCTCGTGCATGTTGAAAACACGCGAGGCCGACGAGAAAGAACGCATCTGGGTGGTAGAGCAAGGCCATCCCATCGCCCGCGGCTTGCCGGAGTACTTCGAGATTCCGCAGACCGAGATGTACGGCGAGCCCTTTGACGTGCCTGCGCCGGATACGCTGGTCTTCGTCAGCTGGTTTCAAGGAGGCGAGATCTTCCGCAGCGGCTGCTGCTACCATCGCGGGCGCGGCAAGGTCTTTTATTTCCGGCCCGGCCACGAGACACTGCCGATATATTATCAGCCCGAGGTGTTGCAGGTCATAACAAATGCAGTGCGTTGGGCAGCGCCCTCCGGCGGTCCCGAACTAATCTTCGGCGATCATCCGCCGCTTGAGACACTGGAATGACTCGATTTGTGACCAGACGGGATCGGAGCAAGAATCCATGAAATTGCTGACTTACGACACAGGCAGCGGACCGCGCTGCGGCGTCTTGAGCGAGGATCTAGTGATCGATGTCACGGCTTTGCTGGGCGGCGACGAGACATTGCGCGATGTGCGCGCGCTGCTAGAACTCCCCGGCTCGCCAATTGACCGGGTGCGGGACGCTTTGGCGAGCGGTATGCCCGTGCCGGGTGTGCCGCTGCAAAACATCAGGCTGCGCGCGCCGGTGCTGCAGCCGCCCACTCTGCGCGACTTCTTCAGTTATGAAGGTCACGCCAGTGGCCAGGGCGCCCGTGTTCTGCACGAAGCTTGGTATCGCCTGCCTGTTTTCTACTTCTCCAACACCCTGCGCATCTTTGG
>JAGWBC010000205.1:3241-8453 GCA_021296115.1 Anaerolineae bacterium
CTGCGTCATCGGCCGAGAGGGGAGCGATATCGCCGCTGCCGATGCCTTCGACTATATCGCCGGCTTCTGCATCTTGAATGATTGGAGCGCCCGCGATCTTCAGTTTGACGAAATGGCGGTCGGGCTGGGACCCGCCAAAGGTAAAGACGCCGCCTCGTCGCTCGGTCCCTGGCTGGTAACGACCGACGAAATGGCGCCCTATCTGCGCAATGGCCGCTTGAGGGTGAAGTGTACGGTAAGGGTCAACGGCGATGTCTGGCTGCACGAGGGTGATGGCGGTGCCGCGCATCACAGCTGGGGCGATTTTGTCGAGCGCGCCTCCAAAGACAGCCGCATCGTGCCGGGCGATGTTATCGGCAGCGGCACTGTTTCGGGTGGATCAATCCCCGAGGCGATTGCAAGAGGAATCGACGGGGCCCGCTACCTGCAGCCGGGCGATGTGGTTGAACTGGAGGTCGAAGGCATTGGCATGCTGCGCAACACGCTTGGTCCCAAGGCGAAGGTCGATGCCGCTTATCGCTACCTGCCAAAACGATAGCCGGCTGAGTCTAATCGGCTGATAGAAACATGTTAAGGGCGGCTTAGTGGGCCGCCTGCTTGCTTATGCGCGTGATGTCAGTGACCCAGACCGGTTATTCCAGAATTCATTGTTACAATTGACCTTCAGACAAACCAAGGCGGTGGCGAAGACGATGAAGGCGGACGAAATCAGAAGCGTAGCTTGTGTGGGTGGCGGTACGATTGGGTTTTCCTGGGCCGTGTTATTCGCCCAGCACGGTATGCGAGTAAGCATCTACGATGTCTCTGAAACGGTGCTTGAACAGGCGGATGTGGAGTTGCGCAGCGCCTATGAAACTCTCGTAGAAGTTGGCGCGATGACGAAGGAAGACGTGGCGGCCGCTATCGAGCGCGTCACGACAACCACCGACCTGGCTGCGGCGGTTCAAGATGTCGAATACGTGCAAGAGTCTGGCCCGGAGCGCTATCGCATCAAACGAGAGATTTACCAGAACTTGGATCGGCTCGCGCGGCCCGAGGCCATTCTCGCATCTAGCACAAGCGCCATGCTGATGACGGAGATTCAGTCGGCGACAACGCGTCCGGAACGCTGCGTGGTGGCGCACCCCTATAACCCGCCTCATGTTGTGCCCTGTGTGGAGGTCGTGCCCGGCGAAGCCACCTCGGCCGAGACGGTCGAGTCAACGCGCGGCTTCATGGCGCGGATGGGCCGCGTACCGGTAGTTGCGCGCAAGGAGTGTCGCGGTCACATCGTCAATCATATGCAGGCGGTCTTGTACCGGGAAGCCATGTGGCTGGTGGGCAACGGGGTGGCCACAGCTGCCGAGATTGATCTGGCTTTCAGAACGGGTCCCGGCTTGCGGCTGGCGCTGATGGGTCCGTTTATGGTCGGTATGTTGACCAGCCCTGGCGGCTTAAAAGATACCATGGTCGACCGTAAGCTCGACCACAGTTTGGAGGATGACATTCCCTCTCGTGTAGAGCGTGAGGCGCTGGAGCGTACGCCGGAAATGGCGCGCGAATGGGCGAAACTTTGCACCGCGCAAACGGAAGCTGAGCTTGCCGGCGCCGATATGGAACAGGTGAAAAAGTGGCGTGACGCCAAACTGTTGCAGATCCTGGAAGTGCTGGATTCTGACTAGTTTAGGAGTTGATGTGATCGAACTATCACGCCCTGAAAAACTTGGATTGTCGGCGGATCGTCTGGACCGAATCGCAACTCACTTCGACCGCTACGTTGATGAAGGACGGATTCCTGGCTATCTCGCGCTCGTTGCTCGGCACGGGAAGGCGACTTATTGCCATTGCTACGGCTTGAGAAATGTCGAGGCCGGGCACCCGGTCGAGAATGACACCATCTTCCGCATTTATTCCATGACCAAACCCGTCGCTTCGGTCGGCGTACTGATGTTGTACGAGCGCGGCCTGCTTCAATTGGATGATCCGGCTTCCGAATTCATTCCGGAATTCAAGCAACTGGAGGTATTCGAGTCCGGCGATACCGAAGACTACCTCACCGTGCCGGCAGAACGCGAGATGACCATCCGCGATTTACTGACGCACACATCGGGTTTGACCTATGGCCATATGCATGCCCATCCGCTTGATGCGATGTATCGCCAGCGCAAGTTTCTTGATGATCCGGCGGCGACGCTTGGGGAGTTCGTCGCCAACCTGAGCAAGCTGCCTCTGCTGTTTTCACCCGGCACACTCTGGGGTTACAGCGTCGCCACTGATGTACTGGGACATGTGATCGAAGTCATTTCGGGTAAGTCGCTTGACAGATATTGCGCCGACGAGATCCTGGAACCGCTGGGTATGGCGGATACCGGCTTCAGCGTGTCGCCGGATCGAGTCGCCCGTTTTGCGGCAAACTACGAACGGGAAGGCGCGGGTTTCCGTCTCATCGACAAACCGGAAGAAAGCACGTACCTGAAGCTGCCCAATCTGTGTTCGGGCGGAGGTGGCCTGGTTTCGACCGCCGGCGATTATCTACGCTTCTGCTTGATGCTGCTGAACAAAGGCGAGCTGGAGGGCACGCGACTCCTGGGACGCAAGACTGTTGAACTGATGACCAGCAATCATCTGCCAGGCGACTGTGATTTATCGAGCATGGGCTACCTGCTTTACGGCGACTCCCGGCCGGAGAGCGTCGGCATGGGGTTCGGCGCTCGGCATAACCTGCGCCGCGGCGGCGCGCGCACGGAAACGCGTCACGATGGCGTCGGCTTTGGATTGGGCGGATCAGTATTGCTCGATCCGGCGGCGGCTCAGATTCTGGGCTCGCCGGGCGAATTCGGCTGGGGCGGCGCAGCCAGCACCGTGTTCTGGGTGGACCCGCTCGAGGACATAGCGGTCATCTTTCTAACCCAGTTGATGCCCTCGTCATCCTACCCCATCCGGCGCGAGCTGCGCATACTATGCAATCAAGCGATTGTAGATTGAGCGTCAAATGCGTAGCAAGTGGATAAAAATCATTTGCTCCATTTAAGAAAACCTCGATTGTAGCGTTCGATTCAAGCCGGATGCGTTGACACTCAGAGGCTTGTCCGCACCAATCCTGCTGTCACTGCAATCGGCCCTTCGCCTGCCCTGCGATCGAGTACTCTCGTTAAGCGCGCTCGCTTGAATGTGCGATTCACAACTCGAATGAGGAATAGTCCAAAAGACGCGTTCATAACAGCGCGATAGCGCATTACCACTCGCTTAAAAGTGACATCTGATTTGAGACGCATTTGCCGGTGATAAATACTGTGCCTCGAAAATAAGCGGACTTCTTGAGAATAAACGCTCTATAATTCAGCTTTCGAAATGAATTGCCGCAGACAAATCGCGATCGTTGCCGGCGTCTACATCTTCGCCAACGGCATTGTGACACGCCAGTAGACCATTCACGTGCGCTTTGCCAGCTGGTCTTCAGAGGGCTAAACGCCGCAAGGAAGCGCGCAAATTTGAGAAACGAGCAATCTCTTGTCAGTATGATAATCTTTGCTGCTTTGTGGGCGAACTATGGCATGAGAATGGGGTTTTACATACGAATAGCTGCCTCACTTTCGTAAAGTGCTCGACAACTTCCGCCGCGGGCGTACGCTCTCGAGTGCGGCATATCCAGGTGAAGATGCGCCGGCTAGATGAAGTAGACGAGGTCCTGATCATGGCGGTCGAGATTGCGGTACCCGTAGCAGTTTTCGGACAGCATACTTTCCCCTACTCCTCGAAATACCGGCCCAACTTACTTCGGGTGAAGAGAATCCGCACGATATAAATCTGGGCAGCGGCGTGTTGGTAGACAAGGTAGTGCTGGTCTACTTTGACTCGGAGCAGATCATCCGGGATTGCGGCATGCCGACGCCCGATTCCAGGCATAACCCGAATGCGTTGGAAGCCCTCGGCCAACTTACTTAGGTACGTGTCAACTTGCTTTTCGCCGGACTCATTTAAGGTGTAGCCGCGAATATCTGCATTGTCATTCCTAGCTTCCGGAGAAAACTCAACCAAAGGTATCTGCGGGTTTTTGGTCATCGCTTATCGGAATGTTGGCTTCGTCTCGCTCTTGGGCCCAGCGCTTCGCGTCTTCGAGAAATGTATCTGGATTGAAGGGAGTTCCTTCACCGTTTTTTACACGTTCTAGCGACCGGTGGCAACTGGCCCGAAATTCCGCTAGGTCGCGCTTGCGCTTCTCATCGTAAGTCGCTACCTCGTTCAGCCATTCTCCAACTGAAACGTTCGCGGCTTTTGCTCTCTGCCGAGCCAACTCCCAATCTTCCTGGTACGTTACGTCCGGCTGCATGTTCAGTCCTCTGTCGTCTTCTTGCGACACTTGACCATTTTAGCCGATTTCACAATACACCTGAAATCGCCTCTTGAAGTGGAGCTAGACGTAAACAAAGCAGCCTTAGCGCGCGACTAAGACATAACCGCGCGCATCCTGGCGAGGACCTCAGACGGTTCGTAGACGCTCACTGGCGCTCGCGTCGAGCCATCCAGCACCCCGATATAATCCTGCGTCGTCTTGACATCGACATGCCCCAGATTCTGCCGGATGACCTCGACCGGTATCCCCGCCAGGAACAGGTTCCGCGCGTAACTGCGGCGCAAATCATGCGGCGTCACCGCCTTTAGCGCCCCGTCAATCCAAATGGGATAACGCCGCAACATCCGCTGGACGCTGCGTGTAGTCATGGGCATAGCTGTCGCTTCCTGACTGCGCATATCCCCCCGACCCTGGCGCATCCGCGTGAAGACCGGTCCCGACTCGCGCCCGCCCAGCCACAGCTCGGCAATCTGACGCGCCCACAACATATCACCGAAGGGAACCATGCGCGCCTTGGCGCCTTTGCCCGAAATCACTCGCAAGGCCGGCACACTGCCATAGGTCTGGTAGAGATCGTCAATTTCCAGCTGCACGACTTCGCCTTCGCGCAAGCCGGTGGCCAACAGCAAGGCAATAATCGCCACATCCCGCCGCCCGCGCAGTCGGGACATATCCGGCTGCAGCATCAAGGCGGCGCCCTGCGTCGATGTCAGGCGGATATGTCGGCTGTCGGCTTCGTCCTGGACGCTGACCGTCGTCACTCTTGAATGCTGCCGATCGATGGCGCGCATCAGGCGCAGTTCCAGCTCGTCGGCCATGGCCTTAATCGTGGCAAAACTCTCTCTCGGGTATTCCCGCTGCAAGAAACTCACCAGGGCT
>JAGWBC010000206.1 GCA_021296115.1 Anaerolineae bacterium
TGCGCGCCGCCTTCGCCAAGAATCCCTTCATGCGCGTGCTGGTGGCGCAGGGCTATTACGACCTGGCGACGCCATTCCAGGCCGCCTACTATTCACTGGCGCACATGGGCCTGGACCGGGCGCTGCGCGACAATGTCACCATCGCCGAATATGACGCCGGACACATGATGTACCTGCACGAGCCGTCGCTGGCGAAACTCAAAGCCGACGCGGCCGCCTTCATCGCCGGCGGCTAAGCGATACCGCCTCAGCTGCTGTTGTGGCGCATGATGTCCATCCACATCACCAGGCCCTGCCACCTGCCAAATTGAGCGTAATGCGCTTTGATGTCCGCCTCGCTGCCTTTGACGCCATCGTTGTAGCGCGCGGCGAACATGGCGTGGCAAGCCGTGTCGATGGCGATGCGGTCGAAGTGACCGAGCATGCGCGCGACCGTGCCGGCGGCGTAATCGCCAAAGCCCTTCAAGGACTTGGCAGCTTTGAAAAGCGCATCGCTGTCAAGAGCATGCCAACGCTCGAGATCGATGTCTCCCTTGGCAATCCGCTGCGCCATTTCATGCAAGTAGGCCCTGCGGTATCCGGCGCGCACGGCTTCAGACAGATCGTCCAGACTTAGGTCCGCAACACGCTGCGGCGCCGGAAAAGCGCACCAGCCAGGAATTGCGGGATGCGGCGCGCCCAGCTGACACAACTGGCTCGTCATGTTGATCGTCTGCGACCAACTGCAATTGGTAGTCAGCAGCACCTTGGCCAGGTCCTCCCACAAGCTGGGGCAAACCAGGATGCGCCCCCGCCGCTCCGCCTCCAGCCATTCATAGCCCTCATGCGCTCGCATCGCTTGGTAGAAGGCGCTCAAGTCCCAATCGAGGCTGAATATTCGCTTGACCGCGGCCCTACACTCTGCATGCAGCGCCGGCCTGAGCTGCTCGCAATCGGGCAGACCCACCCGAACTCCGCCTGCCGCTTGGCTCATTTTCAGGCGCTGAATATCGCCGCTCCCCGTTTGCAGCAGATAAGAGAGCGTCTCGCTGTCCGCGTCCCATCGGAAGGGCGGCAGCATCAACCAGCCGTGGCTGAGCACAGTGGCGCGAAAGTTGAATTGGGGCGCCGCCGCTACTGTGAAGCCGGCCGAGCTCACGCCGGCATCTTGTCCAGCACGTCTTGAATCTGCCCCAAGTGATTGATGCCGTGCTGGGCGTAAACGCGCGCGAGTTCCTCAAGGCTGTAATCGGGCCGATCCGGGCTCGCCCCTTTGCCGATCTTGCCCCATTCGGCGTCGCTCAAGTTCTCCAGCAAGACCGCCCAACGCGCATGCAAACCCTCGAGGATCTTCAGAGAGTATTCAATATCAGCGTCTTTGGCATCGGGCATTTCGGCGATGGCGTTCACGTCATAAGCAGTGAACTGGAAGCTGGGGCTGGTCAGGATCAGCTTGAAGCGGCGGATGCAGACGATATGCGTATCGGCCAGATGGTGGATATTCTGCGCGATGGTCCATTCCGGCGCGTTGTAAGCGGTGGTCAACTGCTCGACCGAAAGTCCCCGCACTTTTTCGCGCAGTTGGGCGGGTAGTTTGCGATAAGCCTCAATATAATCAGCGCGGCTTTCCATAGCGGATGCCTCCTGTGTGCTCGTCAATTCGCGTTATTGTAGCCAAGCAGTTACAGCTTGACTAACGCCAAGTTTGATAAGTGCCCGGGTCGACTGCCCCAGATTGCGGGATGACGGCAATTGCGTTACAAAGGTGGCGAGCGTTTCAGCATGATGAAAGCACATCTATGACCCTCATCCCCGACATCGTCGGCATCGGTGTCTGCACTGTCGATCATCTGGTCACCGTGCCGCGCATGCCGCATCGCAACGAGAATATGCAGGCGCTGAATTATATGCGGCAGCCGGGCGGGCTGGCTTCCTGCAGCCTGGTGGCCGCCGCGCGCCTGGGCGCCACGACCAAGATCATCTCACGCATCGGCGATGACGCTCTCGGGGAGTACATCCGCGCAGACCTGCAACGCGAAGGCGTCGATGTCTCGCTTCTGCTGGAAGAAGCGGGCAGTGAGTCGCATGTATCGCTGATTCTGGTGGACGAGCAATCGGGCGACCGCAGCATTATCACGCGCCCGCCAACAGGCGCCGCCATCAGCCCGGCGGAGATCAAGCGAGAGCATTTCGCCGGGGCGCGGGTTTTGTTCGTCGATAATATTACACCAGCCACGCTGCAGTTGGCGGCTTGGGCGCGGGAAGCGAATATCAAGGTGGTTCTCGATCCGGCCCGTCCCTATGCCGAGATCAAGCCTTTGCTTGAGCTGGTGGATGTTCCGATTGTGCCGGAACAGTGGGCCAAAGCCTGGCTGCCGGGCAGGCCGCCGGCGGAGGTCGCGCAGCGGCTGTTTGAGGCGGGGGCGGAGATCGCCGTCGTGACCCTGGGCGAGCGCGGCGCGCTAGTCTGCTGGGATCAGGGCCTGCGCCAGTTCCCGGCGTATCCTGTGCAAGTAGTGGATACGACCGGGGCCGGCGATGCCTACCACGGCGCCTTTATGTATGCGCTGCTTCAGGGATGGGATGTGCCGCGAATGGCGCAATTCGCTTCCGCTGTCGGCTCCCTGAACTGCCGCGCCATGGGCGGGCGCAGCGCTTTGCCCACGCGCGCCGAGGTTGATCAGTTCATGCGGCTTACAAAAATCAGGCCACATGACCTCGCCTAGACTTGGTCAACTCTGCCCTATTGTGATAGAACTGTTATATTGTGGTATAGACCGCTAGATTAGCGTAATTCAACCTTTGCAAGGGCGAAAAAGTGCTATACTACTTAGCCGAGCATTGACATTAAAGGAGCAGTTGACATGAACAAAGCAGAATTGATAAGTGCAATCGCAGACGGGTCTGGGCTCAGCAAAGCTGACGCTGGCAAAGCACTGGATGCATTCGTTTCCTCCGTTTCGGGCGCGCTTGCCAACGGCGAACGGATTTCGCTGGTCGGCTTCGGCTCATGGTCGGTGGATAAACGCAACGCGCGCACCGGCCGCAATCCTCGCACCGGCGAAGAGATTCAAATTGCGGCGAAGAATGTCGTCAAGTTTAAGCCCGGCGCCGGTCTGTCTGACGCGGTCAATTGATATGGCGTGACGGGGACTGCAGAAATGTAATCCCGCTCACAGATCCGCAATTTCTACAGCCTGCCTGATTTCTGTCGGCAGGCTGTTTCAGTAATAGAGTCTTTTACTACATGACTTTACACCGGCGCAGGTAATCCAAGCATCCTGACACTTCCGCGACGCCGCCACTCTCGCCAGCGAGAACCAGCCAGCCGGCAAAATCCGTCGAAGGCAGAGCGCTTGCCAGATTAGCGAAGGGCAGCGACCCCTGGCCGGGCATTCGCCGATTGTCGTCGATCAGATAGACGGCGCTTAGCGCGTGGCAGTGCGCCGCCAGGCTTGATGCGACATCTTGCTCTTCCAGCGCCAGGCAGCGGGTATTGGCGGCGATGGTGATATTGGGATGGTCTTCCACTTGGCTGCGAAAGTAGGCGGCGTCGTCCAGGCAAGTCACGAAGCTCGTCTCGCGGCTGTTGACCGGCAGCATCGCCAGCTTGGCGTCCATTGCATCCGCCAAATCGGAGATGCCGCGCAGCAGCCAGATGAGCAGTTCCTTCTGCAATTCCGTCGGCGAGGCAAATGGCGTCAAGTCAGGCAGATCGCTCTCGCCGTAGTGCGGCACGAAAGTTACGTATTCCGCTTCCAGGTCGAGCGCGCAGGTCAAGGCGCGGCGCAGCATATCGGCTGATTCAGCGCGCGTAGCCCGATCAGCGGCCAGCCAGCCGCTCGCAGTGCCCATGTTGACGCCGCTGGCCGCCAGGCCCTGTGTTTGCAGCGCGTCGTAGACTTCGGGCAAGCGTTCGTCTAAATCCTCCGCTGGGAGTTCAACCGCGCTGAAGCCCAACTCGGCCGCAGTCGCAAATTTATGCATCACCGTGGCGCCGGGCAACAGCGCTTCTTGAATGGCGAGCATAGGCATGGCTTAACCCGAGAGCTTGGGCACGGACTTGAGCACATCAGCGATTAGGTCGTCAGTGCTCAGCCCTTCCGCCTGGCCTTCGAAATTGAGCAGAATGCGGTGGCGCAGGGCGGCCGGCGCCACCGCCGCGACATCGTCAAAGGAGACATTGCTGCGTCCTTCGAGCAGCGCGTTTATCTTCGCCCCGATGATCAGCGCTTGCGCCCCGCGCGGGCTAGCGCCATAGCGGGCATACTGACGCAGCATCGGCGTGGCCTCGTCGCTTTCCGGATGCGTGGCAACTACGATATGCGCCACGTACTCGCTGACATGGCTGGGTATCGGCGTGCTCAGCGCCAGCTGGCCCATAGCGATCACCTGCGCGCCATCCGCCACTTTCTGCGCGCGCGGCTGCTCCAACCCTGTGGTGCGTTCCATAATCTGCACCAGGTCCTTCACATCAGGAAAGGCGACATTTACTTTGAACAAGAATCGATCCAACTGCGCCTCCGGCAGCGGATAGGTGCCTTCCATCTCCAGCGGATTCTGCGTCGCCAGGACAAAAAAGGGCGCTTCCAGCTGGTAACCATGTCCGGCCACCGTGACCGTCTTTTCCTGCATCGCTTCCAGCATGGCCGATTGCGTCTTGGGCGTGGCGCGGTTGATCTCGTCCGCCAGGATCAGATTGGCGAAGATCGGCCCGGCTTGGAAGCGGAATTGCCGCCGGCCGTCCTCGGATTCCTCCAGGATGTCAGTGCCGACGATATCAGCCGGCATCAAATCCGGTGTGAATTGAATGCGCGAGAATTGCAGGTCGAGCACATCGCCCAGCGTGCGAATCAGCATGGTTTTGCCCAAGCCGGGGACGCCTTCCAGCAGCGCGTGCCCGCCCGCCAAAACGCAGATGATGACGCTGCGCACCACATCTTCTTGCCCGACGATGACCTTGCCGACTTCCCCTTCAATGCTGCGGGCGATTTCGCCGAATTGCTCCAAGCCGATTGCTGCGGGCGCCGCTTCGCTCATGGTGGCTTCTTTCATGTCAGTTGCCGACAGTGGCAGCCATTATAGCGGCAAAAGATTCAATATCGTGAGACAGGAATTGTTAGCGCGCCAGGCGAAAGACTGCTTGGGGTCGCAAAGACAAAATATAGATCCGCTCTATGAGTAGCCCGCTCCGCTCC
>JAGWBC010000207.1:0-4992 GCA_021296115.1 Anaerolineae bacterium
TTCTCTGCCATCATTTCCTCTCCCCGGCGAAATAGACCCAGTAGCGGCCGGACCAGAACAGGAAGATCGTGATGCCCAACCCGATGATGAACATGAACCAGGCGAGCGTTGCGCCATAACCCATGTTTTGGAAGGGAAAGGCCTGCTTGTAGAAATAGATCATGTAGAAATTGGTCGTGCCTTCCGGGTAGCCGTTGCCGTCGTTGAGCACGTAGGGCACGATGAAATACTGCAGCAGACCAACCACGCTCAAGACCAGGTTGTAGAAAATGACGGGCGTCACCATCGGCACCGTGATCGACAACAGCTGCCGCAGCCAACCCGCTCCGTCAATCGACGCCGCTTCGTACATCTCGGTCGGCACGCCCTGCAAACTCGCCAGATTGATCAGGATGGCGTTGCCGATTCCCCAAAGCCCGATAAAGGTATAGGCGATATATATCAGGTTCGGGTCGTCCAGCCAGCGCAAGCCATCCATGCCGACCGCGTCAATGCCAGTCAGCGCGATCATTTGGTTGAGCCAGCCCGTCTGCGGATTGAGCACCCGCGACCAGATCAGAATCGCCGCAATCAGCGGCACCATCGTGGGCGCGTAAAAGAGCGTGCGCAGCACATTCCGCCCCAGCAGATGCTTCGAATTAAGCAGAACCGCCAACAAGAAAGCCGATACCATGCCGATCGGCAGCGAAATCAAGGCGAACTTGAATGTGACAAAGAGCGCCTCCCAGGTATTGGGGTCTTCCGCCAACATGCGCCGCCAATTTTCCAAACCCACAAAGCGGGCTTCGTCCGGCGCGGAAAGCATAAAATCGTATAGCGAAAACATGAAAGAAACGATCATTGGCGCCAAATAGAACAAGGTGAAACCTATCAGCCAAGGGCTGAGGAAGAGCAAGCCCCACTTCGCCTCGTCCCGCTGCGCCCCCGTCAGACGAAATGCCGCTCGCGGGCTCCATTTCGCCTGACCGCGCGCAGCGCCAAATTCTCTAAACATATCCATGACAAATCCCCTTCCGCTAGCATGTTCGGGTTGAGCCCGACGGCGACCGCATGGCATCCGCCTCCGGGCATATCTGCATCGAAGATGGCTTGCAGGTCGTCCCGAAGCGCATCCAGCGCCGCATCCACGTCTTCATCGCCGTTGTTATCGACCAGTTGGCCGTATTCGCCGTAGCGCGCGCTCGATTCCAGGAAGCTGGGCATGCCTTCTTCATGATTTGGGTTATCCGGATGCTGCAAGCCTGCAAGCACGACATCCCAATTCAGGTTGGCCCAGTCGACATTCGGGTAAGCCTCGCTTTGAACAGCGACCGTGCGTTCAAGGAAACTGTCCTGCAGGCTGAGCCGCGCCGGCATGCCGCCGTAAAGGCTGGTGAGATCGGCGGCGCGTTCGCCCAGGAGATAAGTCAAAACCTCGAAGGCTTCGCTCGGGTTTTCGGAGCTGTTCAAGACGCCGAAGGTATCGGCATGGAGCTTGGCGGTGGTGACGCCGTTGTGCGATGGAACCGGACCGAAATCCCAGGCCGCGTCCAGGTTCGCTGTGCCCCAGCCCAGGTACCAGAGATGGATGGTGATCATGCCCATGTTGCCGGTATCAAACCAGTTGGCGCTGCCACCGCCCATGATCTCGCTGCCGCTGTAGACGGCATTGGGGGAGAAGTAATCACTCCACATGGCGTTGTGATACCAATGTTCGGCTTCACGCCAGGCATCGGGAATCACAGCGTTGCCGTCCGCGTCGACGAAGTTACCGGAGCCGAACAAGGTGGCGCGGCCACGAACATCGCTGAACTGCGTACCATAGCCAAATTGAACGATATTATCGGTATCGAATTCGTCCATAGTGGCGTCGTTGCCGTTGATATCGACGGACATAATCTTGGCTACTTCCGCCAGCGTGTCAGTATTCCATTCGTGCTCGTTGCCTTCCCAATCAGTATAGGAATCGCCGTAGGCACTGGGCGGATAGGGAATGCCGGCTTCATCAAAGAGGTCGACGTTGTACATCAGGAAGGACGGGAAAACGGCAAATGGGATACCCAACTGCCCTTCGCCTTCCACGCGGTAGAACTCGATAAGCGCCGGGTCAAAGTCGCTTAGATCGTAGTTATTCTCTTCAATCAACGGCGTCAGATCCAGCCAGGCGCCGGGGAAGGACGCACGCCCGCGAATGCCCATCGGGCCAACAATATCGGGCGCGTTGCCGGCGGCAATCTGCGTGCTCAATACATCATAGGCTTGAGCGTTGTCAATGATTTCCAGTACGAGCTCGATCTGGTCCTGCGAGTCATTGTATTCCGTTACGATGGCTTCCTGTGCGGCGACCAGCGGCGCGTCCGTGCCAGCGCCCAGGCCCACTTACCAGCGAATTTGGACTCGATCTTGAGCTTGCGCCATGCCAGCCGCCAGTATAAGCAGCAGCACGACGATGGGGGTGATCAGTTTTGTGGTACGCATTTCTCTCTCCCAAAGTTATCAACTATCCAGCGTAGAGTCTTGTGATCGAAACCGGCCGCCACAATGGCGAACGCTTCTCGAGACCGATTTCAACCTGGAACGGGATGAATCCTGTCAATAGACCGCCTCCTGTCTAAATGGTTACGAAGGGTTTTCAGTAAACCGCGCCGCTGCTGGCGCGGATGACTAACTCCACGGGCAATACGATATGCCGCGCTGGCTCCGGCGTGGTCCTGACGATGTCGATCAGCGTCTCGACCGCCAGCATGCCGGTGCGATTGATCGGCTGACGGACTGTGGTCAGCGGCGGATCAGCGTTGGCGGCCAAGGGCATATCATCAAAGCCGACCACGGCGATGTCGTCCGGAACACGCAGGCCGCGGTCGCGAATAGCGCGCACGGCGCCCAGCGCAATCGCATCCGACTGCGCGAAAATCGCCTCCGGCTGCTGATCCAGCAGCGCCTGCATGGCCTGGTAGCCGCCCGCCTCGCTGAAATCGCTGACCTTGACCAGAGCTTCATCGACCTCCAGCCCGCGGTCCCCCAGCGCGTGACGGTAGCCGGCATCGCGGTCGGCGCCGGCGGTATTATGCGCGGTCGCCAACTGGCCGATGCGCCGGTAGCCCAGCTGCACCAGGTGGCTCGCCGCCAGGTATGCGCCCGCCTCGTTATCGACATCGACATAGCTGATTGAGGCGGCGTTGCTGGTCGGCGGCCGGCCAATCTGCACAAAGGGAATGTCGTACTGCTGGATCTTGCTGACGAAGGTGCTGTTGATGGTGTCAGCCGTTATGATCAGGCCGTCGATCAAGCCGCTGGCCACGATGCGCTGGCTCATCTTCTCTTCTTCTTCTGGCGTCTGGAACAAGAAGAGCGCCGGCGTGTAATCGTGCTGGTTGCAGGCGTGAGAGATGGCTTGAATGACCAGGGGGTAATAGGGATCGGCAAAGGCCGATTGCAAGATGCTGGGCATGACCAGGCCGAAGACGCGCGACTGACGGGATGCCAGCGAGCGCGCGGCGGAATTTGGCTGGTAGCCGGTTTGGCGGATGACATCTTCGACGCGTTGACGCACAGCTGGCCGTATATTGGGATGATCGTTGATCACGCGCGACACGGTTGAGCGCGATACGCCGGCGATTCGTCCAATCTCTTCGAGGGTTAAGCGCTTCATGCTACCTGGCCTCGGTTCTGGGAGCGCTCTACTTCATCTTCGCTAGTGAGTCGCCTGTATTCATGGCATAAAGAGGATTACAAATGCTCACTGCGTTTCAAGGTATTGAGAGCGCTCTCATATCCTTGCTACAGTCTACCCACCCTTTTTGCGCTTGTCAACAAGAAAGTTGAAATTGGTCGGATTATGACTTGCCCTTGGGGTATTTTCTTGCTCGCGCGCGGGTTTTACTGCGCTCTTAAACGGGGACAACTGACGCTGCTGTTCAATAACCAAAAAGGCCCGGCGAATCCGCCGAGCCTGCAAGGTCTATTGCAATTGGCTGCCAGGGATGGCGCCTTAGTAGTTCAGCCCAAAGCCGTGCTCGAAGATCGGATCCGCCGAATCGTGTGGCACATCGGGGTGCTGGGCGCGCACCGCCTCCATGGACGAGGGCAGCTCAAAGGGCAGCGTGGCCGTCGGCTTGAAGCGCCCGAAGATGATATCCAGCACAGCCGCATCACTGGCGCCGAAATTGGCGACCAGCCCGGCGCAGGCCGCTGCGATCTCCGGTATCACCGCCGGGCGATCCAGATAGATATCGACGATAGTCGGCACTTGGCTCATGATCGCCAGCAGGCGACTCTTCTCCGGCTCTTTGAAGTCCAGATCGCCGGCGTGGAAGAAGGACTCGAGGAATATGCTGTTGCGCGGTTCAAAAGGCGTCTTCAAGCGCAGGATAGCGACGTCTGCCGCGCCGGGCTCGTCGACCGCTTCGCCATATTGCGCCGCTACCTCGGCATTCACATTTTCGACGTAGATCTTCGGCCGTCCGCGCAGGGGCAGGATGTCCGCGTTCTTCAGCAAGACGATGGACTTGCGCTGCGCCAATTCGCCCGCGGCGCGGAATGCGGCGTTGCCGGCAATATGCGCCGCGCTGTCTTCATCCACGCAGGGATTCTCGAACAAGCCCAGCCGGAACTTGTCGCGCAGCAGGCGGCGCACGCTGATATCCAGGCGCGCCTCGCTGACCTGGCCCGCGCGCACCAGCTCAACCAGCGCCTCCGGGCAGGCTTCCCCGCCGAATTGGTCGATGCCCGCAACCAGCGACTTGACGATGCGCTCGGGCAGGCTGAAATGCTCGACGCCCCAGGCCCGCGCCGGAAAGTTCTCGCCCATGATATTGGCGTCGGTCAAGGGACCCCAGTCGGTGCAGACCACGCCGTCAAAGCCGTACTTTTCGCGCAGCAGCCCGCTGATGACGCCCTTGTTGAAAGCGAAGCCGACTTCTTCGTGCTCCGTGCCCATGGGCATGCCGTAGTAGGGCATGATGGTGGCGGTTCCGGCTTCAAAGGCCGCTTCAAATGGCGGCAGATGATAAT
>JAGWBC010000207.1:5097-11887 GCA_021296115.1 Anaerolineae bacterium
TGCGCGCCCTGGAAGCCGCGGATGTAGGCCGCGACCAACTTGGCCGCCAACTGATTGTCCTCGCCGAAGGTGCCGTTGACCCGCGCCCAACGCGGCTCGGTCGCCAGATCCGCCACCGGATGCAAAGCCGAGCGCAAGCCGACGGCCAGGTACTCCTGGCGGGCGATATCAGCGAATTCTTCCACTAGCTTGTCGTCGCCGATGGCCGCCAGACCGGGCGCTTCGGGCCACTGCGAGAAAGCCGCGGTCGCCATATGCACGCCGGGGTTATCGGAAAAGCTGTGGCGCGGGTCGGTAGCCAGCGTCGCCGGAATGCCCAGCCGCTTGGAGGCCGTCAGCGCTTGCAGCTTGTTGGTCCAGGCGGCGGTCTCCCTGGCCCCGGCCGAGCCAACCAGATTGAAGTGGGTCATGTGCTTGTCGGTCATCTCGCGAATGGTAGCCAGGCCGAAAGCGCCCATATCCACGTCGAACTCGCCATCGGGCGGGATCATCACCATCGTATGAAACATCTGGCCCGCTTTTTCTTCCAAGGTCATACGCGCCAACAGGTCTTCCACGCGCTCTTCCAGCGGAAGGCTCGGGTCTTGGTAGGGGAGTTGCCCGGTCATTAGGATTGTCCTTGTATGCTCAATTCAGTTGATAGAGATCGCTGTATTTCCGTTCAAGATAGTCCAGCAGCGGCGCCACGCTCAAGCCCTCGACGGAGGTGCGGCGCAGTAATTCGTCGGTGCTGTAGGCGCGCCCGTGCTGATAAATCGCTTCGGTCAACCAAGCCAGAAGACTCGCATATTCGCCTCGCGCCAGTTGCTCGGCCAATTCGGGCATGTGCTGATGAGCGGCGGCCAGGACCTGCGCCGACATGATATTGCCGATGGTATAGCAGGGGAAGTTGGCGAAGGTACCGGCCGACCAATGCACGTCTTGCAGCACGCCGCGCCGGTCGTCGGGCGGGGTCAAACCCAGATACTCCTGCATCTTGGCGTTCCAGAGTTCCGGCAGCTCCGCCACCGTGACCGCGCCTTCCAGCAAAGCCATCTCAATCTCGGTCCGCAGCATGATATGCAGATTGTAGGTCACTTCATCGGCTTCCACACGGATCAAGCTGGGGCGTACGCGGTTGACTGCGCGATAGAAGAGCTCGGCATCGGCGTCCGCCAGTTGATCGGGGAAACGCGCTTGCAGCCGGCAGAAGTGCAGCTGCCAGAATTCGCGGCTGCGGCCGATCTGGTTTTCCCACATCCGCGAGGAGAATTCGTGCGCCCCGTAACTTGCGCCGCCCACCGCATACTGCCCGATGAAGTCGGTCGTCAGCGCGCTGCGGGTTAGCGCGGGCGCGATATTCTGCTCGTAGAGGCCGTGCCCCGCTTCATGCAGGGCCGCGAAAATCGACATGGGCAGGTAGTTGGCGTCGTAGCGCGTGGTGATGCGCACATCGTTGCGCGTGAAAGAAATCTCGAATGGATGCGGCGCTATATCCAGCCGACCCCGTTCAAAGTCGAAGCCGATCAGTTCCGCCATCTCATGGCAGAGCGCTTTCTGCCCGTCGACATCGTATTCCGCAGCCCACAAGTCGACCGGCAAGGGCGCGTCCTTGTCGACGATCCGCCCCAGCAAGGGCAGCAGTCCGGCCTTGAGTTGGCCGAAAATGACTTTGAGCCGCGCGGCGGTCATGCCCGGCTCGAATTGCTGGATCAGCGCGTCAAAGGGATGGTCTTCGTAGCCGATGGCCTCGGCCAGTTCAATGTTGATGTCCAGCTGGAAGCTGGCGAAGTCGTCCGCGTCTTTGGCGCTCGCCCATACCGCTTCCGATTCCGGGCCCAGCGCCGCCAGCCGGCCCAAGAGTTCAGCCGGAATGCGCTTCTGGAGTTCGTAGGCATCGCGGGTCTGTTGCAGGGCGCGCGTCGCATAAGCATCGGCATCCGCCCCTGCCATTTCCGCTTCGGCCGCGTCCAGCAGGCGCGCGGTCTTGTCGCTGACGAAGATATCCTTGGCCAGTTTCGTCAGCGTCGCCAGTTGAGCGCCGCGCGTCGCCGCGCCGCCCGCCGGCATCTTCGTGCGCATGTCCCACTTGAGTGTGTTCAGGATATTGAGCAGGTCGTTGTACTCGGCGATATGCGCCGTCAAGCTCTGATAGGCGGTCATTGGTCCTCCTTTGCTGAGACCGGGCGCTGCGGCCGCATCATCGGTCATGGCGTCGCCGTCTGCGCCAACTTGCCCGCCACAGTCGCCCATGCTACAGTAAGCGTGAACGGTTAGGATGAAAGAAAGCGACGTCTATGCTGACAGATGACATTCGGCTCGAACGGATTGAAGGTGAATACCAGACAACGCGCCGCGCCCAGGACCGCGTCTTTGATAGCATGAACGGCTTGGGCGAGCAGATTGAGCGACTGGAAGAAGCGGTGCAAGCCAACAGCGAAGGCATCGCCGCTAACAGCGAAGGCATCGCCGCTAACCGCGAAGAACTCTTGCTGCTTCGCCAGGCAGTCGCTGAAAACAGTCGCATGCTCGCTGCGCTCATTGAACACCTGGATGTGCCTTATCGGCCCATGGGCTTCGGCCAAGGAAGCTAACCGCAAGCGCTAGATCGCCCGCGCCGCGCCACCGTCTACGCGCAATGTGGCGCCGGTGATATAACTGGCCGCCGGCGAGAGCAGAAAGGCGCCGGCCGCGCCGAAGTCGTCGATCGTGCCATAGCGACCTAGCGGGATGCCGGCCAGACTGCGCTTTTGCACTTCTTCCATGCTGATTCCCAGCTTCGCCGAAGTATTGGCGTCAAGCTGCGCCACGCGGTCGGTGTCGATGCGCCCCGGCACCAGGTTGTTGACGCGAATGCCATCGCCCGCCAGTTCGTCGGCCAGCGTCTTGACCAGACCGGCCACGCCAGCGCGCATCACCGTGGACAGCGCCAGGCGCGGGATGGGCTCCCGCACGGAGCCGGACGTCACCGTCAAGATTGAACCGCCTTCATTCATGTGCGGCAGGGCGCAGCTGATCATGCGTACGCTGCTCAGTAGGGTCAGCTCGAAGGCCGCTTGCCAATCGTCCTCGCTGAGCTCCTTGACCGTTTTCGCAGGCGGGCCGCCGGCATTCACCAGCAGGCAGTCGATTGGTCCCCAGGCGGCGACCGTCTTGTCGACCCAAGCCTGAATATCGCTCAACTGGCGCACATCACAAGCGGAAGCCAGGGTGTCCGCGCCATAGTCATCGGCCAGTGATTGCGCGGCCGCGGCGACAGCGTCTGCGCTGCGGCTGCAGAGCGAGACTTTCGCGCCCTCCGCGGCCAGCGCCTTGGCAACGCCATATCCCAAACCTTTGCTTGATGCGGCGACCAAAGCGACCTTTTCTTTGAGTCCCAAATCCATGATTCTATTCCCCGTTCTTCGTGGTTGTGCCAGAACAATGGACGGGATTATATCGCTTGTGCGGGAATTGTTCAGCGGGGAATGCACTGCGTATGCTGATTATTGCGGCAGAGTGAAGCTGAAAGTCGTTCCTTCGGATTCGACGCTGGTGGCCCAGATGCGCCCGTCATGCGCCTCGATGAAGCCGCGCGCGATCGCCAAGCCCAAGCCCGTCCCGCGCGCGCCATCGTCGCCGCGCATACGCGAGCCTTCGCCGCGGTAAAAGCTCTCGAACAATCGCGGCAGAACGTCCTGCGGGATGAAGGAACCGCTGTTGTGGATGTCGATGCGGACATCGTCGCCGCTGCGCCAGGCGCGTAAGGTGACGCTTCTGCCGCTCTCGGCGTACTTGATGGCGTTATCGACCAGGTTCGTCAGCACGCGCTGGATTTTGTCTGGCGCCATCAGGATCATATCGACATCGTCCGATACCTTGCCCTTGAGCGTGATGCTGTGTTGATCGGCTTTTGCCGCCATGCTGCCCAGCGTATCGGAGATCAAATCGCGGATTGAGGCCTGCTGCAAGTTCAGCTTGAGATGCCCGACATCAAGCTGCGCTAATTCGAACAGGTCGTCGATCAAGTGGCTGAGATGCTCGACTTCGGCGCGGCTGTTGTCCAGGTAGCGCTGCACGGTCTCATCATCTTCCACCACGCCGTCCAGCATGGCTTCGATCATGACCCGTATCGATGCCAGCGGCGTCCGCAGATCATGCGACACCCAGGCGGTCAGATCACGCCGGGTCTGTTCCAGCTGGCGCTTCTGTTCTTCGACTTCCTGCAGGTTCTGCGCCATCTCGTTGAAGGTATCGGCTAGCTGGGCGATTTCGTCATTGCCAGAGATCTTGAGCCGTACGGCAAAATCGCGCCGCGCCAGGGCTTGCGTCGCATCACGCAGCTTGCTCAGGCGGTCGGTCATGGTCTTGGACGCGAAGAAGCCGATGGTCAGCGCCGACAGTCCCGCGAAGACCAGCAAGACCGAGGTCAGTGTGAGGTAGTGCGCCTGGATGAAGGTGAAGCGCGCGATCACCCAAACATTTAGGAAGATCATCAGCACCAGCAAGGCGATGACCATCCAAATGGCCCAGCGCAGACTGCGAAACCACTCCAGTATGCCCAGCCGATAAAAGGCGAAAGACAGCAGCGAGCTCATCAGGCCCGTCAAGGTCATGAAGGCCACCAACTGCTGCACTTCGCCCCCGGGCAAGTCAAACATGACCAGCTCGCTGAACAAGGCGCCGGCGATGGGAATCATCATCACAATGAGGAATATGATCAGAGGATTTTGTGACAGCCGTTCATTCAGGCGCATCATCGGGCTTGACCTCCCTACTCCTCGGCCGGCGCCTCGAACTTGTAGCCGACGCCCCAGACCGTCTGCACATAATTCGGCTTGCTCGGGTTCGGCTCCAGCTTTTCCCGCAAGCGGCGGACGTGTACCGTTACGGTGCTCTCATCGCCGTAAAATTCGTAGCCCCAAACTTGGTCCAGCAGCTGCTGCCGCGTGAAAACCTGGCTCGGATGCCGCAGCAGAAACCAAAGCAGGTCGAATTCCTTCGCCGTCAGCGATACGCCCTTGCCCTCAACCGTCACGGAACGGCTGCGCGGGTCGAGCGACAAGCCGGCGAATTCCAGCGGCTGCTCGCTCTCGATCTCGGGCGGGCTGGCGCGGCGCAGTATAACTTTCACACGGGCGACCAGCTCGCGCGGGCTGAAGGGCTTGGTCACATAATCGTCAGCGCCCAGTTCCAGGCCCGCTACCCGATCGACCTCGTTCGAGCGCGCTGTCAACAGAATGATGGGAATATCGCCCTGTGCGCTCAGCGGCTTGTAGTCGCTGTTGCCGCGCAGACGCCGCGTAATCGCAAAGCCGTCGACTCCTGGCAGCATGATATCCAGCACGATCAGGTCGGGCTGACTGTCCTGCAAGATCGACAGCGCCTGGGGTCCGGTTTCCGCTTCGGTGACCGCAAAGCCCTCTACTTCCAAGTAACGCCGTACAACTTCTCGAATTGTCCGCTCGTCATCGACGACCAGAATGTTGCGTTGTTTGGACATATCCCCTTGCCAATCGGTAGCTGCGTTTATCCGTGTATTCTAGCCTACCTGTCAATTCTATCGGAACGGTTAAGCCGCGGGGAGTCGCTTGGCTCATCCTGGACGCGGAAATGTCGGCGGCTTTGCGGTATGATGATGGGCATTGGATTTTAACAAGGGAGGCGCCACACGATGGCCGACGCCATTCAAAACGCGATCGACTACCTGCACGAGACGCAGGACAAAATGATGGAGGACTACAAGGAATTGCTGCGCTTCCCCTCCATCAGCACGGATCCCGCCTACGCAGATGACGTAAAAGCTTGCGCCGATTGGATCGTGGGGCAGCTCGAGGCCATGGGCTTCGACAATTGCGAAGCTATCGAAACCGCTGGCCTGCCGGTGGTCTATGGCGAATGGCTCAAAGCCGGCCCCGATAAACCCACTATTCTGGTCTACGCCCACTACGATGTGCAGCCGGTGGACCCGCTGCCGCTGTGGCTCTCGCAACCCTTCGAGGGCGAGATCCGCGATGGCAATATGTACGCGCGCGGCGCCAGCGACAACAAGGCTGGCGTTTGGGGCAACCTGAAGACCTTTGAAGCGCTGCTGCGGGCTAACGGCGCGCTGCCTGTAAATATCAAGATCATGTTTGAAGGCGAGGAGGAATCCGGATCGCCCAGCATTGAAGCCTTCGTAGAAGCCAATAAAGAGCGCCTGCAAGCTGACGCGCTGCTGAATTGCGACGGCAACCTCAAGCCCGATGACCCGCAGTTCACCTACGCCGGGCGCGGCATCGTCAGCGCCGAAGTACGCGTGACGGGACCAAGCGCCGATATCCACTCCGGTCTATACGGCGGCCTGGTGCAGAATCCGCTGCATGTAGCTGGAAAGATCATCGACTCCTTGCATGATGACGAAGGACGTGTCCAGTTGCCCGGCTACTACGACAGCCTCGTAGAAGTCAGCGCCGCCGAGAAGGCGCGTATCGCCGCCGGCTTCCAGGAAGACTCGCTCAAGGAGGGCGCCGGCGTCGAGCATTTCTGGGGCGAGGGCAGTGCGCCGGCATCCGAGCGCGCCACGGTCTATCCCACGCTGGACGTCAACGGCATGTGGGGCGGCTATCAAGGCGCGGGTAACAAAACCATCATCCCGGCCGAAGCCGGCATCAAAATCACCATGCGCCTGGCGCCGGATCAGGACCCGCGCGTGGTGTCGCAATTGCTCAAGCGGCACATCGAGAGTTTCGCCAGCGATACCGTCGACGTAAGCTGCGATATCGGCGAAGAAGCCTGGTATTTCCAACTGGTGACCGAGGGGCCCTGGCTGGAAGCGGTGCAGTCCGCCATT
>JAGWBC010000208.1 GCA_021296115.1 Anaerolineae bacterium
GCGAGCTAGGGAAGGGGAGCTTTTCTAGCGAGTTTGTTTTCTGCATGATTAACTTGCATTTACTGAGGGCACAGAGAAGTTCTATTGCATTCGTTCAGTCAGGCAGCTTCACCCGCCCAGCTTGTAGGCGACGTCATTCCAGCGCAGCTCGTTCTTGAAGCCGCGCAGTTCAGTCGTCTCGTCGATCTGCACGTATTCGACGCCGGCCATCTCGCTGAAATCGTAGATCTGCTCCGCGCTCAGCGCTTGGCTGAAGACGGTGTGATGGGCGCCGCCGGCATAAATCCAGGCGCTGGCCCCAACCGGCAGATTCGGCCGCGGCCGCCACAGAGCACGCGCCACCGGCAATTTCGGCAAGGGCGCTTCCGGCTCGATCACATCGACAGTGTTGACAATCATGCGGAAGCGGTCGCCCAGATCCACCAGCGAGGCGTTCAGCGCCGCGCCCGGGCCGGTATCGAAAACCAGCCGCGCCGGATCGCTTTTGCCGCCGATGCCCAGCGGGTGCACTTCGAGACTTGGCTGGCCGGCCGCGATGCTCGGGCAGACTTCCAGCATATGCGCGCCCAGCACCGCCATATTGTCCGGCTGGAAATGATAAGTGTAATCTTCCATAAAGGACGTGCCGCCCTCCAGCCCCTCGGCCATCACCTTGAGCGAGCGCAGCAGGGCCGCCGTCTTCCAGTCGCCCTCGGCGCCGAAGCCGTAACCCGCGGCCATCAAGCGTTGCACCGCCAAGCCCGGCAGCTGCGCCAAGCCATGCAGATCCTCGAAGGTCGTTGTGAATGCGCCGAAGTCGCCAGCGCGCAGAAATTGAGCCAGTCCGATCTCTATCCGCGCCGCAGCGCGCAGGGCCTCATGCCGATCGCCGCCAGCGCGCAGATCAGCGCTCATGGCGTAGGCGTCGTCGTATTCCGCCGCCAGCGCGTCGATCTCGGCGTCGCTGACTTGATTCACGAGCTCGACCAGATCGCCGACGCCGTAGCCGTTCACCTGGTAGCCGAATTGCGCCTGCGCCGATACTTTGTCGCCTTCGGTCACGGCGACGTTGCGCATGTTGTCGCCGAAGCGCGCTACTTTCAGGCTCTGCGTCTCCGCCCAGGCGGCCGCGGCCCGCGCCCATGCGCCAATCTGAGCCTGGGCCGCTGGATCGCGCCAATGCCCTACGACCACCTTGCGCCGCAAGCGCAACCGGCTCATGATAAAGCCGAACTCGCGGTCGCCATGCGCCGCTTGATTGAGATTCATGAAATCCATATCAATCTCGGCCCAGGGGATGTCGCGATTGTATTGCGTGTGAAAGTGCAACAGTGGCTTCTGCAGCGCGGACAGGCCCGCGATCCAGTTCTTCGCCGGCGAGAAGGTGTGCATCCAGGCGATCAGGCCGACGCATTTATCGTCGCTATTGGCAGCGCGACAGAGACTGTGGATCTCCTCAGCCGTGGTCAGCACCGGCTGGTATACGACTTGCAGCGGGATCTCCGCCGCGTCGTTTAGGGCAGCGGCAATTTCGCGCGAGTGCGCGCCGACCTGGTCAATCGCTTCCGGTCCATAGAGATGCTGGCTGCCGGTCAAGAACCAGATTTGGTAGTCGTCAAGTGGCATATTGATTTTCCTTGCGATTCATATCTGCGCCAAAGTCGAAACCGGTCGGGCGACTCACAGAGTCGCCCCTGTTTACGTTGCGAACGGCAAACCCCATCCCCCGGCCCCTTCCCCAGCGAGCTAGGGAAGGGGAGCTATGTACGCAGCGGGACGCATGGTATTTTGCGTGGGCGGCGGCATTGTCGCGCGTGTGTCTACATATATGTCCATTAGCGTTGCCCATAGACATTCTGATAACGGTCGTGCAGGCTGTCGATCTCCGCTTGTGAAATCGGAATCACCTCGCCCAGTTGCCGCGCGGTCCAGACGATGGCGGCATTGTCCTCCGTCATCACCGCTGCCTTGACCGCGTCCTCGGCGATTTTGCCAATCGTGAACACGCCGTGATTCTGCAGCAAAGCCGCCGGGCTGCGATGATCGCGCAGCGCATCCACCACCAGCTTGCCGATGTCCTCGCCGCCGATCAGGCAGAAGCCGGCGCAGGGAATCTCTCCGCCGAATTCGTCGGCCATCGCTGTCGTCACACAGGGGATCGGCTCGCCCACCAGGGCAAAGGCGGTGGCATAACGCGAGTGTGTATGTACGACGCCGTTGATCTTGGGCATGTGGCGATAAATGTAACAGTGAGAAGCGGTATCCGAGGATGGCGCCAGGTCGCCGTCAACCGCGCGCCCCTGCAAGTCGGTGACGACCATGCTGGCCGGGGTCAGGTCTTCAAAGCGGACGCCGCTGGGTTTGATGACAACCAGTCCACTAGCGGGGTCGCGGGCGCTGATATTGCCGCTGGTCCAGGCGACCAAGGCATTCCGCGGCAGCTCGGCGTGCAGCAGGCAGACTTCTTCGCGCAATTCCTGTAGCAGCATAAGCGTCAGGCGCTTGGCGTTTCCGCGCCGCCATTGCCGAATACGCGCAGGGCAACACGATTGGCGAAGGGAATCGTCCGCTCTTCGCCGCGCAATGCCATGACGAAGCTGAAAAGCCAGTTCGCCGCCAGGAAAGCCGCCATCGCGATCACCAGCGAGAAGAGCGCGATGGCCACGATGGGACCGGCGATGGGAATCAGACTCAAGACGTAGCCGACCGCCGCCCACACAAAGAATGTGATTATCAGCGCGATCACGGTTGAGATGCTCTGCCGGGCGTGAACCCGCGTCAACGGATTGCCGCCGTCCAGCGCCAGCCCCAACAAACCGCCGATTACCGGCAAGATATAGGCGAGCGCGGCAAAACGCCGATCGGCGTCTTTATGCTTCTGTCGGGACATCAACCACTCCCTGCAATTCCAGTTCCTCGGAGAAGTGGCAGCGCGCGTGGTGATCGGGACCGATCTGCACCAGCGGCGGCTCCTGCTCTTGGCAGATGTCTTGGGCATAGCGGCAGCGCGGGTGGAAGACGCAGCCCGAGGGCGGGTTGGCCGGGCTGGGCACATCGCCTTCCAGGATGATGCGCTCCATTTTGATCAAGGGATCGGCCGGCGGCACCGCGGACACCAGCGCCTCGGTATAAGGATGCTTGGGGTTGCGCAGCAGTTCATCGGTCGGCGCCAGCTCCACCAGCTTGCCCACGTACATCACGGCAATTTTGTCACAGATATGCTCGACGACCGACAAATCATGCGAGATAAAGACAAAGGTCAGCCGCAGCTCGTCTCGGAGCGTCTGCAGCAGATTCAGCACTTGCGCCTGCACCGATACATCCAGCGCCGACACCGGCTCGTCGGCCACGATCAGTCGCGGATTCAACGCCAACGTGCGCGCCACGCCGATGCGCTGCCGCTGCCCGCCGGAGAATTCATGCGGGTAGCGCCCCATGTAGGCCGGCTTCAAGCCTACCGCTTCCATCAGTTCGGCCACGCGCGAGGTAATCTTGTCGCGGTCGGAATTGTGAATGACCAGCGGTTCGGCAATGATATCTCTGACGGTCAAGCGCGGGTTCAGCGAGCTGAAGGGATCCTGAAAGATCATACGCATTTCTTTGCGCAGGTCTTTCATTTCCTTGCGGCTGATCTGCGCCACATCGACCCAACTGCCGTCGGCGCGGTGAAACAGGACTTCGCCGCCGGTCGGGTCATAGAGGCGCAGCAGCGCCCGGCCTACGGTGGTCTTGCCGCAGCCGCTCTCGCCCACCAAGCCCATGACTTCCTGCTCGCGCAATTCGAAGCTGACGCCGTCAACCGCTTTGATCGTGCCCACGCGGCGCTGCAGCAAACCTTGCCGCAGGGGAAAGTGCATCTTCAAGTCTTTGACCTTGAGGATGATGTCGCGCTTGCCGTCACCGGCGGGGGCTTCTGCCATGCTTGAGCGTCTCCGATTACAGATTCGAGTAGGGATCGGCCGCATCGCGCAAGCCGTCTCCCAGGAAGTTGAGACCCAGGACGGCCACCACAATGAAGATCACCGGCGTCAGAATCCAGGTGTTTTGGCCCAGGGTCTCCAGGCTTTGCGCGCTCTTCATCAAGAAACCCCAGCTGGTCAGCGGCTCGTTGATGCCGATGCCCAGGAAGCTCAAGAAGGCCTCGGCCAGGATGATATCGGGGATCATCAGCGTCAGAATCACAATCACATGGCTGAGCACGTTGGGATAAAGGTGCTTGAAGATGATGCGAAAGTCGCCCGCGCCCTGCTCCTTGGCCGCCAGGATGAAGTCCGTCTCGCGCAGGGAAAGCACCTTGCCGCGCACCTCACGCGCCAGAACAGCCCAGCGCAGGAAGGGGAAGATGAAGGCCATAACCAGGATCTTCTGCTCGCCCGACCAGGTGGTGGGGATCACCGCCGCCAGCGCCATCCAAAGGGGCAACTCCGGGAAGGACATCTCCACTTCCACCAGGCGCTGAATCGCATTGTCGATGGCGCCGCCATAATAGCCGGAAAAGACGCCAACTGATGAGCCGACCACGATGGCGATCACGGCCGCCAAAATGCTCAGCGACAGCGACACCCGGCCCGCCAGGCAAATCCGCCCCCAGAGGTCGCGCCCGAAGCGATCCGTCCCCAGCAGGTGCAAACGCACTTCATCGGTATCCAGCCCGAAGAGGTGTAAATCGGTCGTGAACAGACCGAAGAGCTCGTACTCCCAGCTGCGTACGAAGAACTGCACATTGTAGCGACTGTCGGGGTCGATCTTGGGCCGCGCTTGATAGGTAACCGGGTCGATCTCCAGTTCCTGTTTGTATACGAAGGGGCGCAAACTGAGATTGCCGTCCAGGTCGACAAAGCGAATCTGCGTCGGCGGCGTATAGGAGTCGCCCAGCGCTGTGGCGTAGAGGTTGTAGGGCGAGAAAAACTCGGGCAGGATGGCCAGCACAACCAGCATGACGATCATCAGCCCGCCGATGATGGCGGCTTTGCTGCGGCTGAAACGCTGCCAGACCAACTGCGAATAAGAGTCGCTGCTCTCTTCTGACTCTTCTTCAGTCAGCAGTGCGTCTTCGTAAACGTCTTGCACCGTTATCTTACCCTGCCGCTAACTGTAAGTAATCCGC
>JAGWBC010000209.1:0-2699 GCA_021296115.1 Anaerolineae bacterium
GACCCGGTGGGCTTGGCGGCGGGCCCGCGCGCCACCGAAGAGATCAAAGAGACCTTCCGCCGCGAATTCGGCTTCGACCAGCCCTTGCCCATCCAATACGTCAATTATATTTCCGGGCTCTTCCGCGGGGATTGGGGCGAATCGCTGTATACGCGCCGCCCGGTAGTCGGCGACCTGCGCGCCTTCTGGCCCGCCACGCTGGAGCTGACCACCGCCGCCGTCATCATCGCCACGCTGTTGGGCGTGCCGGCGGGCGTGATATCCGCTATGTACCGCAATCGAATGCCCGATCATGTCGCGCGTGTTCTGTCGCTGTTTTTCGTCAGCTTTCCCTCATTTTGGCTGGCGATGATCTTCCAGACTTGGTTCGGGCGTGATCTGGGGTTGTTCCCAATCGGCAAACGCTTGCCCGTGCTGGTCGCGCCGCCGGCCTCGACTACCGGCCTGTTCTTGATCGACAGCCTCATCCAACTGGATTTCGAAACCTTTCTTATTTCGCTGCGCCATTTATTCATACCGGCACTGGTGCTTTCGTTCAGCGCTTTCGCCAGCATCACGCGCATCACCCGCGCCAGCATGGTCGAAGCGCTGGAAAAAGACTTCGTGCGCATGGAGCGCGCCATCGGCATCCCCTATCGCATCATCATTTTCAAGTACGTGCTGCGCAACGCCCTCATCGCCACCATCACCATCATTTCTCTGAATTTCGGCTGGCTGATGGCCGGCGCTATCCTTATTGAGACCATATTTGACTGGCCCGGCTTGGGCATTTACGCTGTAGAAGCCTCGCTCAGCCTGGACTTTCAGCCCATTATGGGCATCGCCATCCTTTACGGCGTGGTCTTCAGCGTGATCAATATCTTGACCGATATCGTCTACGGCGTCCTGGACCCGAGGATTCGTTATGGCTGAGTTACCGGCCACCGATATGGAGAAGCCCAAGAGCGCGCGCTCGGCACGTTGGGAGAATATGGCTCGCGGCATCTACCGCTTCCGCTCCAACAAGCTGTCGATGCTGGGCTTGGGCATGCTGATATTCATTCTGCTAGTGGCCATATTCGCGCCGGTCATCGCGCCTTATCCGGAAGACGCCGCTGGCAAAACCCGCGTCGCCTCCCGCTTGCAGCCGCCCAGCGACGACTTCGCCTTCGGCACGGACAAGATCGGCCGCGACATTTTCAGCCGCGTCGTCATGGGCACGGGTCTGGCGCTGCAAGTCGGCACGATTATTATCTTGCTGGCTACGACCATCGGCGTCACTATCGGCGCCATTTCGGGTTATGCCGGCGGCTGGCTTGACGATTTGCTCATGCGCGTCACCGACATCTTCCTGACTGTGCCGGCGCTGGTGTTGGCCATCGCCATTTCCGCCGCGCTGGGCAAGGGCATCATCAACGCCATGATCGGCATTTCGCTGGTCTGGTGGCCCGGTTTCGCCCGGCTGACGCGCAGTCTGGTGCTGTCCTTGCGCGAGGAGCCATTTGTGGAAGCGGCTTATGGCATCGGCGCCGGGCATTTGCGCATCATCTTCCGGCACATTTTGCCCAACGCCGTCTCGCCCATCATCATCAAGATGACCACCGACTTCGGCTTCGCGGTGCTGACGGCCGCCGCGCTCGGTTTCATCGGCCTGGGCGCGCAGCCGCCGACGCCGGAATGGGGCGCCATGATTAACGACGGGCGGCGCTATTTTCCCGATGAGTGGTGGATCGCCACCTTCCCGGGCTTGGCCATCTGGTTGATGGTCTTCAGCTGGAATCTCATCGGCGACGGACTGCGCGATGTCTTGGACCCGCGCTCGCGGCGGTAGGGGAGCGCTTGCGACACTTTACGCGGCGGCAAAAATGTCGAAACTTCGCCAATGCGCAGCTAGCGGCCGGGCTCTTATACACGCGACTTGGTTTGAGATATTGAACTGAAATGACCGATCTGCTCAACATAGAGGACCTGCACCTGGAATTCGACACCTACGACGGTGTGGTCAAGGTTTTGGCCGGCGTCGACTTGAAGATGCGGCGCGGCGATGTGCTGGGCCTGGTTGGCGAGACCGGCTGCGGCAAGTCCATGACCGCGCTGTCCGTGCCGCGGCTCATCCCCATGCCGCCCGGTCGCATCACCGCCGGGCGCGTGACTTTCGCCGGCGAGGACATCATGAGCAAAACCGAAGGCGAGATGGAGGCTTTCCGCGCGCGCCATGTCGGCATGATCTTTCAAGACCCGGTGACAAACCTGAATCCGCTTTTCACCATCCGCGAGCAACTGGTTGACGCTGTACTATATCAGCGGGCGCAGGGGCAGAGTGTGCCCGGGCGCTGGCGCGGCTTCCTGCCCTCCGTGCGGCAGCTGCGCAAGGAGGCGCACGAGCGCGCCGTCGAGCTGATGCGGCTGACGGGCATCCCGGACGGTGACAAGCGCATCTTCGATTATCCGCATCAATTCAGCGGCGGCATGCGGCAGCGCGTGCTGATCGCCATGGCGCTGGCTGGCGACCCCGACCTGCTGATCGCTGACGAGCCGACCACCGCCCTGGATGTCACCATTCAGGCGCAGATTCTGCGCTTGATTCGCTCGCTGGTTTCGCAGCTGGGCTTGACCGTGCTGCTGATCACGCACAATCTGGGTGTGGTGGCGCGCAGCTGCGAGCGGGTCGCCGTAATGTACGCCGGCCGCGTTATCGAAGAATCGCCGGTGCGCGAGCT
>JAGWBC010000209.1:2708-7764 GCA_021296115.1 Anaerolineae bacterium
ATCGCCGCTGTGCCGCAGAAGGACATCAGCCGCGGCGGCCTGGAAGGCATCCCGGGCATGATCCCCAATTTGATTGATCCGCCGGCCGGCTGCCGCTTCCACCCGCGCTGCGAGCATGTGATGGAGGCCTGCCGCAGCGCTGTTCCGCCCGCTGTACCTGTCGGAGAGCAACATACGGCCTCGTGTTTCCTGTATCCGGAGGACGCATGAGTCTTTTGCTGGAGATCAAAAACCTCAAGAAATATTTTCCGGTGCGCGGCGGCTTGCTGAACCGGCGCCTGGCGGATTTCCGCGCTGTCGACGATGTCAGCTTCGCGCTGCAAGAGGGCAAGACCCTGGGTTTGGTGGGCGAATCCGGCTCGGGCAAGACGACAATCGGCAAGTGCATCTTGCGCCTGCTGGAGCCGACGGCCGGGCAGATCCTCTACGACGGCGCCGATATCACGCATATCAAGGCGCGCGACTTGCGCCGGCTGCGCAGCGAGATTCAGATGATCTATCAGGCGCCAGCCGCCTCGCTGAACGGCCGCATGACCGTCGGGCAAATCATCGGCGAGCCGCTGTGGATCCACGAGCGCCTCAAAGGCGACGAGGCGCGTTCCCGCGTGCTGGAGTTGATGCATGTCGTGGGCCTGAAAGAAGAGCACTATTATCGCTACCCGCATGAATTCAGCGGCGGGCAGCAGCAGCGCATCGGCATCGCGCGCGCCTTGGCCGTGCAGCCGCGCCTGATCGTGCTGGACGAGCCGACTTCGGCCCTGGATGTCTCGGTGCAAGCGCAGATTCTGAACTTGCTGCAAGACCTGCAGGATCAATTCGACTTGACTTATCTCTTCATCTCGCATGATTTGGGCGTGGTGCGCTATATGTGCGACGAAGTGGCGCTGCTCTACCTGGGCAAGATCGTGGAAGTGGCGCAGACCGAGGTCATATTTGAAGAGTCGAAGCACCCTTATACACAAGCGCTGATCTCCGCCATTCCCGAGCCCGACCCGGATATTCAGCGCGAAGAAATTATCATTCGCGGCGATCTCTCGCATAGCTTCCCGCAGCATGGCTGTCCATTTGCGCCGCGCTGCCACGCCGAAAAACTGGCGAGCTGCGAGACCGTGCCGCCGCCGCTGATCGAAATCGAGCGGCTGCATCAGGTGGCCTGCCATCTGTATCCGCAAGCGCCTGCTGAAATGAGAGGTTAAGCCGGCTGTGTCTCGGATCAGGGTCGGTATCATCGGCTGCGGCGCCGTCGCGCAAATCCTGCACTTGCCGACGCTCTATCAGTTGAGCGATCTGTTTGAGGTTACAGCTATTTGCGACCTCAGCGACAAGGTGCTGGCGGGCGTCGGCGATGCCTGGGGCATTGCGGCGCGGCAACGCGACTACAAGGATTTGCTAGCGCTGGACACGGTTGATGCCGTGTTGATCGCCAACCCCAATGTCTATCACGCCGAGGTCGCCATCGCGGCCCTGGCTGCAGGGCTGCACGTCCTGGTCGAAAAGCCGATGTGCATCACGCTGGAGGAGAACGATGCTGTCATCGCGGCGCAGGCGAGCGCGGGGAAAATCGTGCAAGTCGGCACGATGCGCCGTTACGCGCCGGCTTTCATTGAAGCTTGTCGCATCGTTCAAGGCATGGACGACATCCGCCTTGCCAAAGCGCACGATATTATCGGGCGCAATTCGCTGGTGATCGATCCGACCTCACGTGTGATCAAGGCCGACGATATCCCGCAGTCGGTCAGCGAATCCTTGCGGCGGCGGCAAGACGAGCAGATACGCGCGGCCATCGGCGACGCGCCGGATGCCCTGAAGACCGCCTACAACATGATGCTGGGTTTGAGCACCCATGACAGCTCGGCCATGCGGGAATTGCTGGGTATGCCGAAGCGTGTGCTGCACGCGGCGCAGCGGCGGGGCGGGCGCTCTATGACCGCCGTATTTGATTACGGCGATTTCCTTTGCCTTTTTTCGACCGGCGCGGACAATATCCCGCGCTACGATACGTACTTGGCGATCTACGGCGAAAACCGCGTTCTGCGCGTGGATTATGACACGCCTTTCGTACGCAATCTGCCCATTACCCTGAGCATCACGGAAACGCGGGACGGCCTGAGCAAGACCGAGTCGGTGACGCACCCGGGCTGGGGCGATGCCTTCACTGAAGAATGGCGCGCCTTCCACAATAGCCTGGTCAGCGGCGAGCCGGCAAAGGCGTCCCCGCAAGATTTTCGCCAGGATTTGCTGCTCTACCGCGAGATGATTCAGCACATGGCGCAGGAAGCCGGTCTGCCGGCCTGACTGCATTGACATAGTAGCGACAAGGGAGACGGCCAGATGCTGCGTCAAGTCACACTGGAAGACATTCGCCCTATCGCCATTGGCGCCGGCATCCTGGGCACGGGCGGCGGCGGCAACCCTTATCTAGGCGGCCTGCACCTGGCGTCGATCATCCGCGAACGCGGACCGCAGACCATTGTCGACCCCTTCGACCTGGCTGACGATGCCCTCTGCTGCGTGGTGGGCAGCATCGGCGCGCCGACCGTCAGCATCGAGAAACTGCCCGAAGGCACGGAGATGTGCCGGGCGCTGCGCCTGCTGGAAGCGCATATCGGCCGGCCCTTCGACGCGGTCGCCATCGCCGAGATCGGCGGCGCCAACTCGATGCAGCCCTTGATCGGCGGCCTGCAAGCGGGCATTCCCACAGTCGATAGCGACAGCATGGGCCGCGCCTTCCCCGAGATACAGATGTCGTCCTTTCTCTTCGACACCGACGCCACCGCTGCGCCGCTGGCCATGGTCGACGCCGCGGACAACGCAGCAGTGGTTCCGGCGGCGGTCAGCGATGTCTGGGCCGAGAAAATGGCGCGCAATATCGCCATCAGCATGGGCGCGCGGGCCGGGCTGGCCGGCACGATTATGAGCGGCGCGCAGGTGAAAGCGGCCGGCGTGCACTATACGCTCACCCTGGCGCATCATCTGGGCGCGCGCGTTATCGAGGCGCAGCGCCAAAAGTCGGACGTCCCCGCCGAGGTGGCGAATGCGCTGGAAGGCGAAGTCATATTCCAGGGCAAGATCACTGATGTTGATCGGCGCGTAAGCAAAGGTTTCGCCCGCGGCGGCGTTCGCTTTGAGAGCTTCAGTGGCGCTGATGTGCTGGAGATCGAGTTTCAGAACGAATTCCTGATCGCCTTCATCAATGGCGACGTGGCAGTGACCACGCCCGATCTCATTTGTATCGTGACGGAGGAGGAAGGCGAACCGGTAACGACTGAGGTGTTGCGCTACGGAACGCGCGTGGCGGTGATTAGCGCGCCGGCGCCGCCGCAGCTCAAGAGCGAGGTCGCGCTTGAGGTGGTGGGTCCTGGCGCCTTTGGTTACGATGTCGCGTTTAGTCCGCTGCCGGGCGGGGTGATTGGCTTGCGGCCGGGGGATTAGCCACAGAGGCGCAGAGAAATGACGAGAGAAAACCAGATATTGCTTTACGAAACGGCGGACGGCGAAACCCGCCTGGAAGTCTTGTATGAAGATGAGAGTGTCTGGCTCAGCCAGCGCGATATGGCGGAGTTGTTTCAAGTAACTGTGCAAAACATTACATTGCATATCGGCAACATTTATGAGACAGGGGAGCTTCCACTCGACCCAACTTGTAAGTATTTCTTACAAGTTCGACGCGAGGGTTCACGCAACGTATCAAGAAATGTGATGCACTACAATCTCGACATGATTATCTCGGTCGGCTATCGCGTAAATTCTTATCGCGGCACACAATTTCGCATTTGGGCGACCAGGCAATTGCGCGAATTCATCGTCAAAGGCTTCGTCATGGATGACGATCGGCTGGCGCATGGCGGCTCGAATTACTTTGAAGAGTTGGAACAGCGGATACGCAATATCCGCAGTTCAGAATACAACTTCTACCGCAAAGTTCTTGATGTCTTCGCTACCAGCATTGATTATAAGTCAGGCAACTCAGTGGCGAAAAAGTTTTTTGGCGCGGTGCAGAAAAAATTCCATTATGCGATTCATGGGCATACCGCCGCCGAACTGATTCTGGAGCGCGTCGGCAGCGACAAACTCAATATGGGACTAACGACTTGGAAACGCGATACGATGACATTGCGCGATGCGTACATCGCAAAGAATTACCTGGAAGCCATTGAGTTGAAGCGCTTGAATTTGCTGGTGGAGCAATTCTTGTCCTTCGCGGAGTTGCAGGTTGTCGATCAGCGTCCGATGTATATGACCGACTGGGTAAATAAGCTCGATCAGTTCATTGGTGAACTTAACGAGATGCCGTTGTTACAGAATGCTGGTAAAGTTTCGCGGGATGCGATGAAGGCTCGCGTCAGGGAAGAATATGAAGCTTATAGAGATCGTTTGATGATTGAAGATCAGTTATCCGATGAAGAATTCGCTCAACGACTGCAAGATGCGGGGGACAAGATGCTGCCGCCAGAGAATCAATGAGCCCTGTGGCGCTCGACGTAGTGGGTTCCGGCTCCGATGGCCACGGTTTGCCATTTCTTCCGCTGCCGAGCGGGCTCCAGCGCGATAACGCATTTGACTGAAGCTGAAGCAAGAGATTATCTGTGATCACCAAGTCAATAGCGGCAGTGATAATCGGGATTGTCATCTGCGCCCCCGCGTCAGCCCAGGACTACGCCATCCGCCTCGCTGATTATACGAACCTGCGCGCTGGCCCCAGTCTCAACAGCGACATCCTGGCAATCGCGCCGCCTGAGGCGATCCTGGAAGTCCACGGCGCCCGCGGCCACTGGCTGCAGATTCACTATAAGGGCGGCGACGCCTGGCTGGCGGATTGGGTCGGTTTCTCGCGCATAGAAGAAGAGCAAGCGGTCGATAATTGCTGCTTCCTCGGTTGGCCCTGCGCCGGCGAAGCAGACTGGAAAAGCGGTTATTTCGGTTTTCAGAATCAGACATGCGCGCATCCAGGCTTTGTCATTGACGGCTCCCAGACTTTTGTCGCCCAGGTTCGGGCTGCGCTCGATCTCTTGCGGGAGCTGGCGCCGCAGTGGTATGCCTATGCCGACCGCGGGCT
>JAGWBC010000011.1:0-6233 GCA_021296115.1 Anaerolineae bacterium
AGACGTAGACGCGCTAGTCCTCCCAGCCTTCCAGCGGCACGCGGATACCCCAGTCGATATCGCGGGTGATGGCGCGGCCGCGCAGCCCGTCTTTGACGAAGTTCTGGCTGAAGGTGCTGACGTTGGGCCGCCAGTGGTGCTCGTGCTCGGCGAGGTACTCCAGGATCTGCTCGGTGAAGGCGGCCAGGTCCAGGAAATAGTGCTCGGAATCACGTTTGATGAGCTTGTCGGCGGGATTGTTGCGGCTGTGCGGGTCGATGAGCTGGATGGCGTCCATCAAATTGCCGCAATTGTCGCATTGGTCGCCGCGCGCCTGCGGGTACTTGCAGATATAGCAGACGCCCTCGACATAGCGATCGGGCAGGAAGCGCTTCTCGCTTTCGCTGTAGAGCAGGGTCTGCCGTTCTTTATACAAGAAGCCGCGCTGCAGCAAGAGTGTGAAGATGTCTCGCGCCACCTGATGGTGATTTTCGGTGTCGGTATGCGTGAAGAGGTCGTAGCTGATGCCGACTTTGCGCTGCGTCTGCAGGAAGCGCTCGTGATAATGCTCGAAGACTTCGCGCGGAGAGAGGCCGCTTTTGTCCGCCTCGACCGTGATAGGCGTACCGTGGCTGTCCGAGCCGCTGACCATCAGCACGTGATTGCCGCGCAGCCTGTGGTAGCGGGCGAAGATATCGGCGGGCAAATAAGCGCCGGCCAAATGGCCGATGTGCAGGTCGCCATTGGCGTAGGGCCAAGCCACCGACACGTGGATGTATTCTGCTGACATGGTATCTTTCTCCTGGCTGCTTGCGCTGAGGCCGTCTTATCAGTCTCTTCAATCTGTCTTTGCAACAAAAAAACCGCCTGTCGCTGACAGACGGCCTTGAGTATGCGCTGTGTGATGCCTAGGCGAGCCGCAACAGCCGTCTGTCCGTATGGAGCGAAGGCATCCGCATAGGCGTGGCGTTGGGCTGATAGCACCTCATGGGGGCAGTGTAACATGGGATGTAAATTCGCGTCAAGCGGACGCCGGCGCCGCAGGGGAGCGTAATTCACTGTCTAGCGACCCCACTTGAAGTGAACTATAATTCGCGCCGCTTGCCGACAGAGGCAATGCCTTACCGGCGAATCTTGAAATGAGACCCCGACTTTGACGAGTCAGCAGCCGCAAGTGACCAGCTACCGCCATCCGCGGCAGCGCGGGCGTGCCGCCAGCTGCCTAATCTGGGCGGTGGCGGCGGCTATCTTTCTGCTCATGGCCGCTGTGCTTGTCATCGTCGCTGCCTACGCCGGCTGGGGCTCGGGGGTGGAGACGGCGCGCGCCAACGCCACAGTTGCGGCCGCGGTCACACAGCAGAATCAATGCGAGCTTATTCCCCAGGATCTGGCCACGGGCAACTTCGACTTGGCGCGAAGGCGCATCGAGTCGCTGCGCTCGGTGATACCAGCGCCCGATTGCCTGCTGCCGCTCTTGCCCACAGCGACGGCCGCTTACTTGATGGCGCAGCCCAGCCCCACACTGATCCCCACCATCACCGCCCTTCCAACGCTGACGGCGCCCGCTCCCACCGCCACGCCGCCGCCAGTCCCGGCATCAGCGACGCCCGCCGAAGATGACAGCAGCTGGACATACGATCTCGGCGCGCTGCTGGCTGAAGCCCGAGCGGAAATCCAAGCGCGAGATTTCGTGGCGGCGATTGATACGCTGGAAGCGATCATCGGCCTGGACAGCGACTACAACCGGGATCAAGTGCGCGGCCTGGCGTTGCAGGCGCTATCGGCGCAGGCTCTGCTGCTGTATCGCAGCGGCAAACTGTCGGAAGCCATCGTGCTGACCGATCGCGCTGAAGTCTACGGCGACATCGGCGAGCTGAATTACGAGCGCTATGTCGCCGAACAATACTTGACGGGACAGCGCTACAAGACCACCAACCCGGCCCTGGCCGTGCTGCGTTTCAACGAGATCTATTATCAGCACAACTCGAACTACATGAATGGACAAGTCGCGGGCGAATTGCAGGACGCGCTGCGCTACTACGGCGACGCCTTGGCGCTGCAGGGGGATGCCTGCCAGGCCAAGGATCAGTACGCCGCCGCGCTCGAGCTCTACCCCAACTACAGTCCGGTGAGCCGCGGCGAATTGACGACGAAGCAGCAGCAGACTACGCTGGCTTGCGGCACACAGGCGCCGGCCCTGGGTCAAAATGGGAACGGCCAATCAAGCGGGACGCCGCAGGCGATCGGCGTCCGCACGACAGCTGCCGGCCAATCGGGCTAAGTCGGACGTTGCAAAGACTACTAATCCCTTGCTAAAGATTCTGTTGACTTCGTTAATACTTTTGCGTCAAATTAGATGCGCATTGGACCGGTGGCTGTCATCATCTCTAGTGGGCGATGTCCATTTCCTTTTCATTGTGATCAGCAGGTCGTCGCGCCCTGTCAAATCGAGATGCCTTCTGCGCCCCCTTTCGCGGAAGGCGTCTCTGTTTTCTCAAGCTGTCGGTCCTGGATCCACCATCGGGCCGCAAGTTCAGCCGTTTATGCGCTCGATGATGGTCGCGGTCGCCATGCCGCCGCCGCAGCACATGGTCTGCAAGCCGAAGCGCCCGCCGGTCGTCTCCAGCGCATTGATCAGGGCGGTCATCAACCGGGCGCCTGAGCCGCCCAAAGGATGCCCCAGCGCGATGGCGCCGCCGTGGATATTGACCTTGTCCATATCGCCGCCGGTGTCCCGCTCCCAGATACGCGGGACGGAGGCGAAGGCTTCGTTCACCTCGAATACGTCAATGTCTTCCAGGGCCAGGCCGGCGCGCCGCAGCACTTTTTCGGTCGCGGCGATGGGCCCGGTCAGCATAAGATGCGGGTCGCTGCCGATGGCGACCGCCTCAATAATCCGCGCGCGCGGCCGCAGCCCCAGCGTTTTGGCATGGTCGGCTGTCGTGACCAAGACCGCGGCAGCGCCATCGCTGATTTGACTGCTGTTGCCGGCCGTGGTGACGCCATCGGCTGTGAACACGGCATCCAGCGCCGCCATCTTAGCCAGCGTAGTCGCCGGGCGAATGCCTTGGTCGCGCTCCACGGTGAAGAGATTGCCGTCGTCGTCCACGCCTTGAATTGGCGCGATCTCCCGACGCAGGACGCCGGCCTCGGTCGCCTGCCAAGCGCGGCGATGGCTCAGCAAACCCAGCTCGTCCATGGCTGCGCGCGTGATGCCCCACTTGGCCGCGATCTTGTCCGAGGCGATGCCTTGCGGGATCATGTTATAGGCTTCCATGATATTGTCGGTGAAAGGCAGCGCGCCGCCTTCGCCCAGGCTGGAACCCATCGGCACGCGCGTCATGCTCTCCACGCCGCCGGCGATTACCAGGTCCGCTTGCGCCGAGCCGACGATTGCCGCTGCCAGGTGAATCGCTTGCTGGCTGCTGCCGCACTGAAAGTCGACGGTCGTCGCCGCTACCTCAATCGGCAATTCAGCATCCAATACGACATTGCGGGCGATATTCATGGTCTGTTCCGTCACCTGGCTGACGCAGCCGAAGACAACATGGTCAATGCCGTGCTTGTCCAGCTCAGAGCGCTCCAGCAGAGCGGCAACCACATGCGAACCTATCTTGACCGGATGCTGCTCCCGCAGCCAGCCGTTGCGTTTGCCCAAGGGCGTGCGGATAGCATCAACGATGACCACTTCATTCATGGGAAGTTCTCCTCAACTGCCTTAGCTGCAATATACCAGAATTCGCGAGCAGTCCGCTATGAGGGTTCGGCTGAAGCTTGAATCAGGGGGCAAAAGATTAGGAGGAAATCGAGACTCGCTGGGATACATCGCGAGCGTGCTAAAGGCGTAGATCGGCTAGATGGGCGGCTGGGGCGCCGCAAGCGTATCCAATTCGGACTCGTGGCCCAACTGGCGCAGGGCCAGCACTGCGGCGTCGCGCGTCTTGTCGCGGCTGCTGTCGGCGAAATCCAGCAGGGCGTCCACAGCGCGCGGATCACCGATTTTGCCCAAAGCCTGCGCGGCATTATAGGGCGTGAGGAAGCCGGGCGCTTCCAGCGCGCGGATCAGATGGGGAACGGCGCGGTCGTCCTTCAGTTTGCCGAGCATCAACGCGGCGCGACCGCGCACAATCAAGTCTTCCTGGCTGTTGTCCACGATGCTGATCAGCGTTCGCACGGCCTGGTCGCCGCCGACCATGCCCAACTTCATCACCGCTGTTCGCCGCCGGTCCTTGTTGACGTCCCGCAACTCGGAGAGGATGGTCCGTACTTTGCTGTCATGCTTCGGGTCAGCCATCGGCCTCCGCCTTTCGACCTGGTATCGACTTCAACGAAAACAGCCAGACCACAACAAAGTTCAACTTCGGACAGTACGAGTACCGCTTGACATAGCCTGCCCTACCTCTTATTCTACCGCGTCTTGCGCCAAACACCTAGCGGCGCAGGGCGAGAATCCGTAGCGAACTCGGCTGCGATTCTCCTACGCCGCAGTATAACCCGCGAGCAGGCGCGAGGGCGGCAAAACATTGTGCAGCTTGCCCAGACTTAGCCGGCATCGACCTGCAACCCGCCGTCGTGGATGCGGCAGACGCGATCGGCGCTCTTGCCGATTTCGGGACTGTGCGTGGCCATGATCAGGGTTTTGCCGACGCCGCATGTGAGCCGCAGCAGCAGTTGCAAGATTTGAGCGCCGGTATCCTCATCCAGGTTGCCGGTCGGCTCGTCAGCAAAGACGATAGCCGGTTCATGCAGGAGGGCGCGGGCGATGGCAACGCGTTGCTGTTCGCCGCCGCTCAGCTTGTCCGGATAAGTATTGGCGCGGGTTGCCAAGCCAACTTGCCGCAGGAGTTCGATGGCGCGCGGCTCAATCGAATGGCGTCGGGCGCCGCCCAACTCTTTTGGCAGCGTGATATTCTCCAATACCGTCAGGGTCGGAATGAGGTTAAAGAACTGAAAGACGATGCCGATGCGCTCGCGGCGGAAGAGCGTCAGCCGGGTATCGCCGAGCCTTGTGATATCGATGCCCTCAATGACGATACTGCCTTGATCGGGCTGGTCGATGCCGCTAAGCAGATTCAGCAAGGTGCTTTTGCCGCTGCCGCTGGCGCCTAGCAAGGCCAGGAATTCGCCCTGGCGAATATCGAGGCTGACGCCCTCAAGCACCTGCAATGTCCGGTCGCCCTCGCTGTAAGTCTTGCGCAGATCGCGAATCTCTACCGCGGCGGATTGCTTCATTGCCAGTACGCTTCCCGCGCGAATGCCAAGTCTGCAAAGGTTTGACAGCGCTCGCTCCTCATGCTTGAAGCCTATCGGAATCGGTCCAGGGCGGGTAGAGTGTCTTTGGGCAATTCTAAAATCAAGGCGTTTAAAACCGATACTGTGCAATTGTGGCGGGCACAAGTTACGCTTTCGCCGTATCATATGTGTATGGTTCATAAATCAATTGTGCCGAATTAGCGCATGTTTCAGGAGGCCTCGCTATGAAACGTATTCAATTGCTCATCTTGCTCATTTTTTCGGCGCTGCTGCTGATACCAGCGGCGCAGGGGCAGGACGAAGAAAGCATTATCGCGCCGAAAGACCCGGACATGGTGAATCCGGAAGCTAATATCACTTTTCCGCCGCCGGTTTACGTCGTGCGGGACAGCGTAGATATCCGCGGCACGGTGTCTTTGGCCGACATGCGCAATTTCTTCGTCGAGTTTCGTCCGCTAGTGCTGGACATGATGAACATGGAAGAGGGCGCGGACGAGACGGAAAGCCAGTGGTTCCCGGCCTCATTGCCGCGGATCACAGCTGTGACCGACGACATCCTGGGCACCTGGAATACAGTAACCCTGTCGGACGGCTTGTACGAATTGCGCCTGCGGATCGAAAAGGCAGCTGGCGATCCGCAATTCTTCCGCGTCAGCCCGATACGCATTGAGAACAACCCGCCGCCTTTCGCCGCTGTAGAGCAGGTCGTAGTTGTCGTGGAAGAAGCAGTGGCACCGGTAGCAGAAGAGCCCGAACCGGCCGCTGAGCCCGAGCCAACTGAGGAACCCGATACCGGGCCACGCGTCATCGCCTTGGTCAACGCCAACGTTCGCGCTGGGGATTCCATTCTATATACGATAGTCGGCGGCTTGCACGAAGGCGATTCCGCCAGCATCAAGGGCATCAGCAGCTTCGGCACGGGCTGGTTCTACATCGAACTGGATACCGGCCGCAGCGGATTCATCCATCCCAACATCGTGCGCCCCGAAGGCGATCTCAGC
>JAGWBC010000011.1:6242-6919 GCA_021296115.1 Anaerolineae bacterium
CTGCCGCCGACGCCGATTCCGGTTCCGACAGCTGTGCCCGCGCCAACGACCGGCGCCAACCTGCGCATGGGAGATGTGGTCATTGATCCGCATCCGGCGGCTTGCGGGGTCGGCTACTCCATCCATGTAACGGTGACTAACGACGGCAATGGCGCTTCCACCAGCGGCGGCGCGATCCAGGTTGTCGATTTTGCGCCGGGCACGCCGGAGCGCCAAAGCACAGTGATCGGCTTCGGTCCCTTGGCAGCCGGCGCGTCCCAGAGGGTAAACGGATTCCTGACGCCAACCGTTCACTACGAAAGGTTGCACAACATCAACCTGAGCCTCGATTATCAGAATCAGGTGGCGGAGACCAACGAGAACGACAATCTCCACGCGACAGCGCCCTATATCCTGCAACGCGGCAGTTGCTAGGCAGAAGCTCTACCGGCGGGGCGGGGTCGTCAGCCTCGTTCCGCCGCTTCTCTCCGCAGCACCGTATAGCGATTTAATCCGCCGTCCGCGCGGAAGTCGTCGATGACGGGCAGGCCGGCCGCGTCGACCAGTTCGGCGTGTTCCTCATCGTCGATGTAATGGCAATAGCGCAGGGCGCGCTCGCCCCGCCGCCAGTCCAGCAGGTAGTCGTGGCGTTCCACTGCGATGTCTTCCGCCCAGGGCACGATGCGCCGGCGGAAGCG
>JAGWBC010000011.1:6951-29347 GCA_021296115.1 Anaerolineae bacterium
GTCGCCGCGCTTTGCAGCAGCTGGCGTCGCCGCGCCGCGCCGGGCACATGATGCAGCAAACCGAAGAGCGCCACCAACTGCGCCTGCCGCGCGGGCAGCGTCCCCAGGATCACATCCCGCTTGAGCAGTTCCAGCTTGACGCGCGGGTCCTGGCTGCGCGCGTAAGCCAGCAGCTCGGTATTGCTGTCGATGCCGATATAAGCGAAGGCATGCGCTTGCTGCTCGGCCAGAAAACGCGCCAGCCGTCCGTTGCCGCAGCCGATATCCATTACGGACGCCAGCGGCAAGTCGACCGCGTCCAGCATCCGCCGCCAGCCCGACCAGGCTCTTTGGCGCGTCGCGTCGAATTCCGCCGCGGTCCGGCGGTAGAAGTCGCGATTGATCCGGTTCAGCCGCCGCTGCGTTTCCAAGTCCATGTGAGTTGTCTTTGAGCGGAATGCAGTCCGCCTTCAGCCCGATATTACCGCTAGGGCGCGGTAATATGTTATCATGTGAATAAGCCTTGCCGATATTGCTTGGTAGATATCGCGTTTCAAGTTAGGGATGAGCGATATAGAGCGTATTCGCTGATTAAGAGGGCGCAAGCCAATTACGAGATTTCCCCATGCCAATAAGAAATGCTTGGGGACGAATGCGAATGCGCGATGATGAAATGAGGCGGCGATGGCAGAAGATCACAATTTCCGCAGCTACTACAACGAGGGCAAGCACAAGTTCCAGTCGATCCAGAACAAGGTGTTCTGGAAGGAACTCTTGAGCCATCTGCGGGGCCGGCACGACGAATTGATGAGTTTCGACGAAATTCGCAGTCGGCTGCACTTGCACGAAGAACACTACGAAGGCGTACACGACGTCCCGCTAGATCACATCGTGGGCAGCGTGGGCCGCTACAAAGACTTCACGGCGACATTCCTGCCCAAACGCGGCAATATGCGCGAGCGCTGGAGCCGCGTCTACGCGCTGGCGAACAGCATGGAAGGCCCGCCGCCCATTGAATTGTACAAGGTGGGCGACGCCTATTTTGTGCGCGATGGCAATCACCGCGTCTCAGTGGCGCGGGAGCTGGGCGCCAAGAGCATTCAGGCGCACGTTGTCGAGCTGCCGACGACCGTGCCCCTGCGACCCGGCATGACCGTGCAAGAGCTGGAATCAGCGGAAGCCTACGCCAATTTCCTGGATGAGACCGGGCTATCGCGCGCAGTGCCCAATCATGACTCGATCGAGCTGTCGGTGCCGTCGCGCTATCATGAGCTGATGGGGCATATCTTCCTGCATCAGCGGGTGATGGAGCAACTAGAGGGCCATGCGCTGACAACGGAAAAAGCCACGGCCGATTGGTATCACACGATTTACAAGCCGGCCGTTGATCTGATTCGCAAGCATAAAGTGCTCGAATTGGCCAAGGGCCGCAAGACGCCGCGCACCGAGGGCGATCTCTTCCTCTGGCTGATGCTGAATCTGCTGGACCTGCGGCATCAGTACGGTGACGAAGCGCCGGTCAAGTCTTTCAGCGGCGCGATCAAGTCCTACCTGGAAGACGAGCATGTGGATGTGCCGGAAGCGCTATCGAACGAAGACGACCAGTCGGTACTGTTGACGCGGACGCAAGTTATGAAGCAGGTGCGCAAGCAGCGTGAGCAGCAGCGGGACGAGGAAGACACCTCGGAAACGGACGCGCTGATTTCTTAAAGTCGGCGGGTTAGCGGCGCGGCGGCTCCAAAGCCGTGAGCTTCATAAAGGCGCGCTCTCGCTGGCTCATATTGGCGAGGAATGTGTCGTCATATTCGTGCAGGCCGAGGGCGTCGTAGGCCGCCTTGATATTGTCACGGATGTAGTGAACGCTTCGTCTCAATTCGTTGGCGATGAGCGCGGCGGGCATGCCCTCTATGGCATAAAGCTCAATAATTCTGCGCGTTTGCCTGCGTAAGCCTTCGTATTGCACGGGCTGCGGGAGCGCGATGGCGAGCGGCCGCGTCACGCGCTGGTGATTAAGCAAGCGGCGCGCCTTATCCATGCTCTGGCTATACAGAAGCTCGCCGTTGCTCAGCTGACTGGCGAGGCATACGGCCGAGGCGATATAGTAGCGAACATCATCTTTGTGCAAAAAGGCGCGCGCGCCCCCTTCCGCGGCGGCGTAGAAGAGGTCGAGGTCGTCAATATGCGAGAGACAGACCAGGGTCGCATTGGGCATGGTCTTCGCAAGACACTCAATTGACCGGCGGATATCCCCGCGCTCGCCGACATTGTTGACATCGAGAATGATGACATCGGGATAAGCCGCGGCGACGACGCCGTCAAGCGCCTGCCAGAACTGCTCCAGGCTGGAGTAGTCCGTCAGCGCCCGGGTGCGGCGGTCCCAGGCGAGATAAGCGTGGATGGCTTTCTCCGTATAATAATCGCTGTCGATAAGGGCTACTTTGAGGTCAAATTCGCCGATGCGGGTCATGAGGCTTCTCCCCGCTTTAGCCAGGCCGTCACTTCCGCCGCCGGGTCATAATCGCCGCCGGGGATGATGTATGCCCCCTGGATCAATCCGCTCATCTGCTCAAGCAATTCTTGCGCGATGAAAACACCTTCGCGCTGAGCCTCTGCGCCGGCCCCCGCGATTCGTTGCATGATCGAGTCGGGAATGCTGATTCCCGGCACTTCATTATCCAGGAAGCGCGCTTGCCGGTGGCTCTGCAGCGGCATCACCGCCATGAGGACGGGCAATTCAAAGGCAGCGCCAGTCAACTCCTCGTAGCGCTGATGAAAGCGCAAGACGCGCTCGGGTTCAAAGATGGCCTGCCCCAGCGCAAAATCGGCGCCAGCGCTTATCTTCTTCTGCAAGATGCGGATTTCGCGGTCGATATCTTCGGCGCTCATATTTAGCGCGCAGCCGACGGTGAAGCTGCTGGGTTTGCCGATGCTGTGCCCGGCCATGTCCACGCCCTGGTTCATGCCCTGCTTGATCACGCCGATCAAGCGCGAGGGCGCGACATCGTTAACATCGCTGGCGTCGGGAAAATCGCCGATGCGGGTCGGGTCGCCCATGACGACGAAGAGATTGCGCAGGCCCAGCGCGTGGGAGGCCAGCAGATCGCCCTGGACGCGCAGCATATTGCGGCCGCGGGTCGGGAAGTGCAAGACCGTTTCTATGCCGAGTTGGGCCTGAAGCAAATGAGCCACGGCCCAGGCGCTCATCTTCATGCGGGCCGCCGGCGTATCGGCCACGTTGATCAGGTCGGCGCCGGCCGCGCGCAGGCGTCGCGCCGCTTGCAGCAGCGTGTCAGTGCGGTAGCTGCGCAAGGGCGCCATTTCCACCGTCACCGTGAAATCCCCAGCCTCGAGGCGCTGCGACAATTCGGTCGGCGCGTCAGCCAGGTGGCTTTCGTCTTCAATGTCGATTTGGCCGATATGCAGGTCGACGAAATCCGCCGACGGCTGATCAAGGGAGGCGCGCATGGCGGCGATATGCTCGGGGGTCGTGCCGCAGCAGCCACCAATCAAGGTGGCGCCAATATTGACCAGGGTCGTGGCGCAATCGGCGAAATACTCGGCTGTGGCCGGGAAGAGTATGCGCCCGCCGACCACCTCAGGGAAGCCGGCGTTGGGCATGGCGGAAAAGACGGCGTCTGGCACGGCGTAACACATCTGCCGCAGCACCTCGGCGATGCCGGCCGGGCCGCTGCCGCAATTGACGCCGATGACATCCGCGCCCGATTTGTGCAGGTCGTTGGCCACCCGCGCCGGTGGATAGCCGCCGTAACTGAGATTCTCGTGATAGAAGGTCGCCTGGGCGATTATCGGCATGTCGGGATCCAGGTCGCGCAGTACGCCTATCGCCAGCAGCAATTCCCGGTGCTCGCTGAAGGTCTCGAACTGCACGACATCAACGCCGGAATCGACCAGTACGCTTAGCTGCTCGGCGAAAGCCGCTTCCGCCTCCGACCGCGACAGGCGGCCGTAGGGGTAGATGCCCACGCCCAGCGGACCGACCGAGCCGGCGATATATATATCGTCGCTGTCGCTCTCGGCAATGGCGAGCCGGGCCAGCTCCACACCGCGGCGATTGTATAGCTCGACCCTGCCATCGCGCCCGGCGCTGGCCAGCTTATAGCTGTTGGCGCCAAAGGTATTGGTCTCGATCAGGTCGGCGCCGGCCGCGATATAGGCTTTGTGTATGGACAGCACCACCTGGGGATCGTCGACATTCATGGCGTCGAAACAGGCGTCAGCCCGCGCGTGAGACTGCTCATGCAACATAGTGCCCATCGCGCCGTCAGCCAGGATGGGCGCGCCCGTTCTCAGCCGCTCGCGGAACCCCAGTTTTGTCATCTGCGCCTCGTCTTCCATTGCAGCCTTCTTTAGAGAGAGCTCGCGAACGCGAAAGTGGCGCGCTCCTGCGCTACCGGGCAAGTGAGATTCGCGTATGGTGAGTAGGCAATCTACGCTGCCGGAAGTGTAGCAGAAATGCCAGCCGGCTTCTATGCGAACGGGGACTCTCGCGCTTTGGACAGGCTACGCAAAACAATAGAAGGCATCAGGCGGAGCGAGCTCCTGGCATGGGCGGGACGCTGCGCCCGCGCTACGAAGCGATATGCCAGCAATCTCAGGCGCTTCCTGCGCTTTAGCCTGGCGCAGATTCGCGGCGGTCGCGGGCTGATCAAGCGCGGCGGCGTCTATTATGTGCCGCTCTGGCTGCCGATCGCGCTGGCTCTGCTGCTGGCTTCGAGCGTCTTTTGGGGAGACATCGCCAGCGTAATCTATCGCTCGGCGATTCACCTGATACGAGGCGCCAGCGAAGTTGAGCTGGCCGAGTTTTTCGCCCCGGCCGTGCAGCATTGGTCGGGCGAAATCAGCCAATGGTCGGCGGAGCACCAGGTCGACCCGCACTTGCTGGCGACCGTGATGCAAATCGAATCTTGCGGGCACCCCACCGTGATCAGCGGCGCCGGCGCGCGAGGACTGTTCCAGGTCATGCCCTTTCACTTTGCCGAGGGCGAGAACATGCTCGAGCCGGACACCAACGCGCGGCGAGGCAGCGCCTTTCTCAAACAGTGCGGGCACGCGGCTGACGGTGTCATTGGCTTGACGCTGGCCTGTTATAACGGCGGCGCTTCGGTGCTTGGAAAACCGCGCGAGAATTGGTCGCGGGAGACGCAGGCGTATTACCGCTGGGGGGTGGGGATTTATAGCGACGCCGTCGCGCGCAGCGATAGCAGCGAAACCTTCGACCAGTGGCTGGCCGCCGGCGGGCAGCGCCTCTGCGCGAGCGCGGAACGAGAATTGGGCTTCTGAATTAGCGTTGTCTCGGCGCCTGCGCTCAGTGGAAACTGCGCATCACCGATAGCACTTTGCCTTTGATCTCGCAGTTGGCGGGATGGACGTAGATCGGCTCGTAATCGCGATTCGCGGGCTGCAGCCGGACGCCATCGCCTTCGTGATAAAAGTGCTTGAGCGTCGTTTCATTGTCTTCGGGCAGCCAGGCCGCCACCATCTCGCCATTTTCGGCCGTATTCTGCCGGCGCAAGATGACGATATCGCCGTCTTTGATCATGGCGTCGATCATGGAATCGCCGCGCACGGTCAAGGCGAAGGCCTCGCTGGCGTCATAACTGCCCAATAGATTGGGCGGCACCGTGATGTAGTCATCTTCTTCAATATGGTGTCCGATGTCTTCGGGCAGGGAAATCGGCTCGCCAGCCGCAATCCGCCCTACCAAGGCCACGCGATGGGGGCCGACCGCGCCGATCACGCGCCTGCCAGTGGTCACTCCCGGGATCGGGCCGACGATGCGCAACCCGCGCGAAACCTTGCCCGAGCGCACTATATAGCCCGCGTCAACCAGCTTGTTCAGATTGTAGTTCACGACAGAGGTCGAGCCGATATCGCACTCTTCGCCGATTTCCCGAATACTCGGCGGAAACCCCTGCTTCTGCGTATAGGCATGCATGAAACGCATCATGTGTTGCTGGCGCTTGGAAAGTCTGTTAAACGATTTCATCAGATTGTCCTTATGGCTAACCCCGGCCTGCGCCACTAGGGCATGGGCAGACAGATTTATCAAGCATTATACACGAACATTTGTTTTTGCGTCAAATGTTCTAGCCGCTAATTTGTCGCCGCGGCGGCAGCATTCAGCGCGCCAAGCACAAACTCGAGCGGATCGTCGCGTTTCAGCACGATGGCGCCGCTCTTGATCAGCGACTGGTTGCCGCTCGCCGGCAAGTCAAAGGTATAGACGGGCCGGTTCTGTTCGCGGGCGAAGCGCGCCGTGTACATGGCGCCGCCCTGCGCATCGGATTCGACGACTATCACCGCTCGGCTCAAGCCGCTGATGATGCGATTGCGCGAGACCAGGCGCTGCGCATTGGCGCTAGCATAGGGATGCAGCTCGCTCACCAGCGCGCCCGATTCGCGGATGCGCTCAGCCAGCGCTTGATTGCCGGGCGGATAGACATTGAGCACGCCGCTGCCAAGAACGGCGATGGTTGCGCCTTCCGCCGACAGGCAGCCGGTATGAGCGGCGGTGTCAATGCCCAGCGCCAATCCGCTGACCACCGTGCAATCAGCCCGCGCCAGCTTCATCGACAGCTCAAGCGTGATAAATTGCGCATCCTGTGATGGCGCGCGCGTGCCGACGATGGCAACCGTATTCCGCCAGTCAGCCGGCTGAAAACTGCCGCGCCGGAACAGGGTCGGCGGCCCATCGTCCAGTTCGCGCAATGACGCTGGATACTGGCTCTGCTGCATAGTCTCGATGGCGACGCCGCTCCGCTGCCAGGATGCGATCTGGCCGGCAACCCGGTGCGGATCCATGCGGCTGATTTCGGCTGCCGTTTTGGCCCCGATGCCGCGCACGCGCTGCAACTCGCGTGGCGATGCTGCAATAACCGCCGCCAGGTCATCGTTGAAATGCTGTCGCAGGTTATCGAGGGTCTTCGCGCCGATATTGGGTGACATGCTCAGCGCGATGTGAAAGAATTCCGCGTCGAGGTCATTCCTCTTCATAGTATTCGACGATGGAGAGCTGCATGGCGTGCATAAAGGTATTTACCTGGCGCAAGAGCGTCGACCATTCGGTTGAATTGCTGGGCTGCCGCAGTTCGGACCAGGTCAGGATCGAATTTAATACAAAATCGCTGAAGAAGTAGAAACCTCGCGTGGCTTGCGGCAGCGTTAAGCCGTCGGCGATTAATCGCTCGGCGTAGTCTTTGCCCAAGGCGATGGCGCTGGACAGGCCTTCATCGGGCGCGCCGGCGGCGACGAAACTGCGCATGGCTTCCAAAACTCGGCGGCCCTGCTCGCGCAAATACTGCTTGCTTTCGTCGCTCATGGCGGCATACCAGGGCGCGGATTCTAGTCGCTCGCTGCCCACCTGCATCCGCGTTTGACCCAGCGCGCTCTGCATAATCACCTGCAGCTCGACCGGCTCCAGGTCGCCGCCGGGTTGGGCATAGTCGCCCAGGTCCTTGATGTTGAAGCGGCGATGTTTGCCGGCCGTGCGCCGAAAGGGCAGCTTGCCGCTATCCGCCCAGTTGCGCACCGTCGCCGGATGTACACCCAGGATATCAGCAGCGCGGCGCAGGCTGACCCATTCACTGCCTTCGTTGCGATTGGCCATAGATAAGCGCGATTAATCCTGTTTACATTCGGCGTCAGTATACCTTAAGGCGCATATCTGAACAATGCCAACGACAATCTATGGGCGCCGCTGACCAGTGTAGGATGCATCCGGCGGCAGGCGCCAATCGGGCGGATGATGCCCTAAACGCCAGCGCCGACCTACTGGATAACCAAGCATTTTCGCCAAATCGCCCAGGAAACGGAGCCAGGGAATCGCCAGGATGCAATACAGCCAGATGAAAAGCGAGGAGCGGTGCAGCAGCGCGGGCAGGCGGCGATAGGGCCGGTGCAGGTAGGCGGCCGCGCCTATAAAGTACAGGCCCCACAACACCGGGTGAATCAAGATGCCCGCCAGTAAAATCGCCGGCGCCAGGAGCAGATAGGTGGCATAGCGGACCAGGTGCCGCTTGAACCAGAGATTCGCTTTGCCGTCGCCGCGGGCGTAGAAGTAGTATTGGCGGAAATACTGGCGCAGCGTAGAGCGCGGTCGAAAATGCGCTATCGCCGCCGGCTCAAAAGCGAAGGGGCCGGCTTCGCGGCGCAGGCGCAAATCAAAAACCAGATCCTCGCAGAAATCGAGCCACTCAGGATACAAGCCGACGCGCAGAGCAGACGCTTTGCGAAAGGCGAAGCTGCGGCTGCTGGGCAGAAAGGAGTCGGCGTCGATTTCACGCGCCAGCGGCAGCGTGGTCGCGCCCAAGGCGATTTCAAATGGCGTACGCGCGTCAGCCGCAAAGAAGCCGCCAACTGCATTCAGCGCCGGATTCTGACGCAAAGGCTCGCTGATGCGCTCCAGCCAGTCATCGTTGAGGCGGACGCCGGCATCCGTAACCGCGATGATGTCGCCCCGCGCGGCGTTGATGGCGCGGTTGCGTCCCTGGCTGATGTTGCAGCCCGGCTCAACCAGCAGGCGCAAGGGCAGCTGATCTTCATAACCGCGGATGATCGCGACGGTATCATCGCGGCTGCCGCCGTCGACTATGACGATCTCATCCGGCTGCCGCGTCTGCCGAGCGATCGACTGAAACAAGCCGTTTATGCTTTCGCCTTCGTTCAGGACCGTCGCGATCAAGCTAATCATGGGGCGCTCTCGTGGCCTTGCTGTTGAGTTTCATGCTAGCGGCAAAACGCGCCGTCTGCTCTTCAGCGGATCGGCATTATTCGAGATCGGGCATGTTATTCGCCTCGAGCATAGTCTGGCGGAAGGCGTGGACTTGCCGATCGCCGCGCGCCGTCAGCTCGGCGATGCCAGCGACAACGCGGACATAACCCAGCGCGCGCAGCCGCGCCATCACCCGCTGCATTCTGCCGCGCCGCCAGCGAAAATGTCTGTGCAGCGTGTCCATGCGGCATTCAGTTTTGTGCAGCGCCGTATGCTGGTGGTTGTGGATATGCGCCAGCACGACTTGATCGGCAAAGCGGCGCCGGCGGTTGGCGCGCCGGATCATGGTCGACAGCAGCCCGTAGCGCGGCGAAAATACCCAAGCCAGCAAGAAGAGCGCAAAAATCATCAGCACCATGGAAGCGCTGATGGACGAATCCCAGCGCTCGACCAATTCCAGGCCAAAAAGGCGATTGAGGGCGGCGATGCCAGCGCTGACCGGGAGGACGCCGAATAGTTGCCCGCGCGCCAGGTCGTAGCCGAAGACGGCGCCGGCCGCGCCGATAAGCGGACTCGCGAACAGCATCAGCGACAGCCGGTCCGTCAGCAAGTAGGCGGCCGCCGGCGGAACGATAAAGAAGGCGATCACCAGAATCGACCCCACCGCGTCAAAGGCGCCGACCGCCACCAGGCTGACCAGGATCATCAGCCCGTAGTTGAGCCAGCCGGGCCGCAAACCGAGCGCCTGAGCCAAGCCGGGATCAAAGGTGGAGAGCTTCAGTTCTTTGAAGAATAGCAGCACGAAAACCAGGGTTAGCGCCGTCATCAGCAGCATCACCGTGATAGACTTGGGGAAGAATACCAGCAGCGGCTCGCGCTCCAGCAGACCGGCGCGGTAGGCTTGGGCCGGCGTATAATCGCCGCAGTTGCTGCAGATCCGCCTGAACTCGGCGCCTTCATCGCGCGGGCTGATGCCCAACTCGCGGCAATTGACGCATTGGCGCGTCTGTTTGGCCGCGGGATGATCGGGCGTAATTGTGACCGACTCGCAGTGGTCGAAGCAGTGACTGTTGGTATTGGCCCAGGCCAGGCCGATCTCGCCGACCAGCACCGCGTCCTCGTCCAGGTGGACATCGTCGACGAAGCGCGACACCAGGATCACGGCGATTGCGAAAAGCAGCGGAAAAGCCAAGCCCAAAGCGGCATCCTGCTTGACCAAACCGGATCGATAGAGCATCTCGGTCAGCACGACCGTCGCCACGCCCGCCAGCGACGCGCCCAAAATCAGCCAGGGCGACGACGTATCGCCTTCCAGGCCGAAAGTTTCCGTCATGAGCAGGAAAGCGACCACAATGCCCAGCAGCACAGTGTGGCTGATGGCATCGCTCGTCAGCGACATGCCGCGCAGCAGCAGGAATGTGCCCAGCAGCGCGCCGCAGACGGCGATCAAAGCGCCGACCAGGGTGGCCGTGTTCTGCGGAGAACGCAAGAAGGCATTCAGCTCCTCGCGCGTGACGATGCTCAGCAGAAATTCGATCAGCCCGCGTTCCAGCAGCATCATGCGCTATCATCCACTTCTTGCAGTTTGCTCTCCAACTGCTTAACCGCCGCGGCCGGCAAGACGGAAGCGATATCGACCTGCCGGACTTCTTGCAGGATTGGCAGCTCCAGTTCATGCGCGTACAAACGGTACATGTCCCAGAGCCTCTCGTTGCGCGCGATTTGGCGAGCCTGCTGGATGCCCGATTCCGTCAGCCGCCAGCCGCCGTCGCCGGGCGCTGCCTGCCCTGCCGCGCGCAGTTGGCGCAAGCCAAGCTCGGCGCTGCGATCGCCCACCCCGCGAATAAAGTCAGCGGGCGCGAGCGAGTCGGCGCCGCCATGGCTCAGCGCATAGCGGTAAATATCCCGCAGTGTGTTTTGCGCGGCGAAACGGCGGCGGTTAGCCCGCTGGCTCAAGCGGCGCCACAGCAAACCGCGCTCGGGCGCCAGTGTGATCGACAGCAAGACCAGGCCGAATGCCACCACGATGATCATGGGACCAGTGGGGATATCGCTGTCCAAGGCGCTGATGACCGCGCCAACCCCGCCAGAGAATGCGCCAAAGACAGCGGCCAGGATGACCATCTGATCCAGTTTGTGCGTCCATTGACGCGCGGCGATGCCAGGCGCGATCAGCATGCCAACCATCAATATCACGCCGGCCAACTGCAAGCCAAGCACAATCGTTATCACGATTAGCGTCGATAGAACTGTGTTGATCAACCCGACGCGGAAGCCGTTGGCGCCCGCGAATTCCGCGTCAAAGGTGACCAGTTTGAATTCCTTCCAGAATAGCGCGATAAAGAGCAAGACCGCCAAGCCGACGCCGCTGACTAGGGTCACGTCGCGCTCGATGATGGCGGCTGCCTGACCGAAGATGAAGTGATCCAAGCCCGCCTGGCTGGCGTCCGGGATGGCCTGAATGTAAGCCAGCAAGGCGATGCCGGCGGCGAACCAGGACACCAGCACAATGCCCAACGCGGTGTCTTGCTTGATGCGGGTCGTATTTAATATCGCCGCCACCATACGCAAGCCCAGCCAGCTGGCGATGCCGGCGCCGATCAAGAGCACGCTTAATTCGCGGCCCGCCAGCAAGAAGGCGATCGCCACGCCCGGCAGCGCCGCGTGCGACAGCGCGTCGCCCAGCAGACTCTCCTGACGCAGTACGGCAAAGCAGCCCAATACGCCGCTAATCACGCCGAGGATTGAACCGCCCAGGGCCACTACGCGCACGGTATAGGTGAGACGCAGGCCGAAGACTTGCTGGCTAAGGGGAATGGTGACCAGTCCAGCGAATATTATGGCGCCGATGATGAGCCAAACGCGCCGGTCAGCTGAGGAGAGCGCGATCCCCGGCGCCATCAAGCGTCTCCGTTCGCGGCATGCAAGTATGAGACGCGGCCGCCGTAAGTCCGGCGCAAGTTCTCGGGCGTGAAAACCTCGGACGTAAGGCCCGATGCGATCACTTCGACATTCAACAGCGTCACCCAATCGAAGTATTGCGCCACCGTCTGCAAGTCATGATGCACGACCAACACGGTCTTGCCGCGTTTGTTGAGCGCTTGCAGGATGCCGACAATGGCATTTTCGGTCACGGCGTCTACAGCCGAGAAAGGCTCGTCCATGAAATAGATTTGCGCGTCTTGCACCAGGGCGCGGGCCAGGAATGTCCGCTGCTGCTGACCGCCGGAGAGCTGGCTGATCTGCCGATCGGCAAAGTCCACCAAGCCGACCTGATCCAAAGCATGCAGCGCCAGCTCGCGTTCGCGTTTGCCGGGCCGGCGGAACCAGCCCAGCTTGCCGTAGAGACCCATGGTGACGACATCCAGCACAGAGGTGGGGAAATCCCAATCGACGCTGCCGCGCTGGGGTACGTAGCCGACCAGCGAGCGCGCGCGTTCGTAGGGCTTGCCGTAGAAGGACACGGCGCCAGCCGCTCGCGGAATCAAGTTGAGCACGGCTTTGATCAAGGTGCTCTTGCCGGCGCCGTTGGGCCCGACCACGCCCATCAGTACGCCTTCGGGCACGGCCAGGTCGATATCCCATATCGCCGGCTTTTCGTTATAGGCGACCGTCAAGTCGTCAACTGCGAGCGCCAACCGAGCGCTGTCAGCCGCGTGTACCCCGTGGGAATGGTCAGGCATCGCAATCGACATTCCAGAGCTCGTCCGGCGGCTTGGGCTCGAGATCGGCGGGCCATTCGAGAATATCGACCTCAAGGCCCATGCATCGGTAGGACTGCATGATGGTCAAGGCGTTCTGCGCCAGCATGCCGATATATGTGCCGCCGAAGCTGTCGCTTTCGCCCATGGCATCGCCGAAGAGCTCGCGCAGGCCGATCCGCGCGGACCGACCCTGCGCCCGCAAGGCTTCCATGACCGCTTCGACGGTATCGGGCGGGATGCTGCTTTCGACGAAGAGCACCGGAATGTCGTTGGCGATGACGAAGTCGACCGTGGCCTGTATATCGCCGACGCCGGCTTCGTCCTCAGTGCTCAGCCCCTGAATCGCCCGCATGCGCCAGCCAAATGCGGCGCCGAAATACTGAAAGGCGTCATGGCTTGTCACCAGATAGCGCTGCCCCTCTTCTATAGAGCGCATGCCCGCGTCCGCCCAAGCGTAGAGCAAGTCCAACTGTTCGATGTAAGCGGCTGCGTTGGCTTGGTAGGCTTCGGCGTTCGGCGGGTCAAATTCGGACAGGCGATCAGCGAGATCCTGCGCTGTCAGCTGCCAATTGCGCGGGTCAAACCAAAAGTGCGGATCATCCACATCCAGCAGCGCATCCGACAGGTCAAAGCCGCCGATGATGAATCCCGCGTCCTTCACCGGCGCGCTCAAGGCATAAGTGGCGATGCCCTGCTCGGACAGCGCCTTGAAGACGGCGTCGAACTGCCCTTCCAGGTGCAAGCCGCTGTATATGACCATCTGCGCTTGATTCATGGCGACGATGTCGGATTCTGTCGGCTGATAAAGATGCGGATCGACGCCCGGGCCCATCAGCGGCGTCAGCAGAATGCCGTCCACATCGGCCGTCAGGACTTGCATCAAGTCGGCCGCCTGGGTTGTGGTGGCGACGATGGGCATCTTGTCCTCTGCGCCGGCCCCGGCAAATTGCGGCAGGCAAGTCAAGAGCAGCAGCGCAATCAATAATTGGCGAATCTTCACAGGTGAATCCTCCAGGTGGAATCTTTTAGCTGAATTAAGTATATTTTTAGACTAACTTAAAAATCTTGTCAAGGGAATGGGTCAGATTTCCCCAGACTGCGCGAAATGACAGGTAGAATTGCGCTGAATTGCACATAAGGCATAAGCTGGCTTGCGACTATTGCGCCTGCGGAGAGCCATGCATGGGCTAATACGATAACAAGGATAATGTGGCAGCGTATATTCGCATGGCTGATGGCTACGATGGCAAACTACTGATTGCGGCGCTTGGAAGGTATTTGCCGCCCGGGTCAAGGGTGCTGGAATTGGGAATGGGACCGGGCAAAGATCTGCTGATGCTCAATGAGCATTACCAGGCGGTCGGGTCGGATGCCTCCGCCATATTCGTCGAGCGTTTCCGCAAGCTGCATCCAAAGCTGGAGGTCAGGCAGCTAGACGCCGTTTCGATTGACACGGACGGGCGCTACGATGCCATCTACTCCAACAAAGTGCTTCCCTACTTATCCCGCGACGAGCTGCGCGCTTCCTTCAAGCGTCAGGCGCAAGTCCTCGAAAGCAATGGGCTAGCCCTGCATTCGTTCTGGTATGGCGATGATGTTGCCGAACATCAGGGGCTGCGCTTTGTCTATTACCGCGAAGACACGCTTAGGGGTCTGTATGAGCCGGACTTTGAGATTGTGGAAAGCAAACAATACAGCGAAATGGAGAAAGATGATTCATTTTATGTTGTCTTGCGCAGACGTTGACGCGAGCGCGCGGCCCGCAGGCCCATGAAGCTGCGGTCGACCTTACCACAGGCGCCAGCGCTTCTTGGCCGGCGGTTTCAGCCCATGGGTCAAGGTCGTGAGGCCGCCCGCGACAGCGGAGAGCAGCGGTCGCTGCTCGGCGAACAGTTCCTCGCCGCCACGCAGCGGGCTGCGCCGGTTCACCATTTCAAAAAAGGCGCCTTCGCGACGCATGATGGTCATGGTCTGCTCGCGCGTGAGACCGTCTTCCCAGCGCCAGCGCTCGGGGAAGAAATAGTAGTAGAAGGTATAAGTCGCGGCGGTATTGACGCTGACCGCGCGATTGTTATACGTCCACAGGTCTTCGCCCGCCTGCTGCGCCATTTCGCTCAGCAAGACCAGCGCGCCGGTCGCGGCGAATTGCGCTTCATAGGTCTGCCGGGCGCCGTCGATATCGACCAGGCCCTTGATGAAGCCCTCGGGATGAATGTGCTGGTCGACCGCGCGGCGGTAGGTCGAGACCGCGCTTTGAAGCCGCCCGTCATCCCCCAGCAAAATGCCCGCGGCCATGTCAACTGCAGCCAGCCAGAGCGCGCGCAGCAAATCGCCGTCGGCGGCATCAAGTCGCGGCGCCGGGTCGGCAGTCAGAGCGCCATACGTTTCAGCGCTATCATGCCAGTTCGGGTGATCCCGCAGCTGCGACATTACGGTCAGCCAGCCAAAGCGGCGCTTGACGGACGGCAGGTCTGAAGGGTCGAATGCTGGCGAATCTGGAGTCCGCAATGCCTCTAGAGCTGCCCGGCCGGCCTCAACATCGCTGTAAAACAAGAATCGCAGCGCCTGCAACAGCGCCAGCGCCAGCGCGTCTTCAGGTTGCGAGTCGAGCAGGGGCAAGGCGCTGCGCACCGGCTCGCGGTCCAGGTTGTCGCGGGCCAGCTGCAAGTCGCCAGCAGAAAACAGGAGATAGGCGGAAGCTGTCACTGTCTCAATCCCTGCGCTTGTCTCGCTGTGGATATAGGGGCCATCAGCCTAGCTTGACCCCGCCAGGTCCGTGTCGTCATCGGCAAAGAGCAGCGGCGATCCCTGATTGGGATCCAGCCTTTGTCGCGGCCGCAGGTAGGCATCGGTTTCGTCTGAATGCGGCGGCAGGCCGGCCAGCGGAACAAGTGGCGCAGCGCCGGGACGGGGCCTTCGCCGCAAGCGACGGCGAATAAACAGGAAATAGATGAGTACACCCAGCAGAGACATCAAGACGATGGCGCCGGCAGCCGCCAATGCGGCGACAATCAGCGTCTGCATGGCAGCCGGATCAAGCGCGCCGACGATGGCCACTGGATCGGGCAGATACTCGCCGACCAGCCGCTTGGCGCCGAAGTCGATGCGCGCGGGCGCCTCGCCCGGATGAACGGAGGCGCTGGCTGACGTAGCAGTGGTGGCTTGGTATTCGCTGCTAGAGATGAGGACCTGGTAGTCGCCGGCGAAGAGCCCGTCAAAGCAAAGCAGGCCGTCGGCAGCGTCTTGAAGCAGCAGCGAGGCAATCGTGATGCCGCGCTCGTTCAGCAAACTGGCGGCCACACCGCGTGAAATCGGCGCTTCGATCTCGTCGCGGATGCCGTTCTCGTTGTTGTCGGCATAAGCCAGCAGGCAGATTTGGCCCGTGTCCTGCGCCAGCGAAACCGGCGCGCTCAGCAACAGCAGATTCAGCCATATCAGCAGCGCGCGGATGAGCCGCATCGTTCGCCTTATCTTATGCTGAGGCATCAGCGCGTACGCAGAAATATCGAGACGACCGTGCCGCTGACTAACACCAGGCCCGCCAGAATAAGGACAAATAAGCCGCTCAGTTCTCGCAGGATTGACGGCTCGCTGATGTCCGGTGGCGCATCGTCTGGGGCGACCGGCTGCAAGAGCGGGCCGACCGCAGGCCGCAAGCCCGGCTTGGCGCCAAATTCCACTTGAACATCACCGCCGTCGCGCAAATCAAGTCCTAAGTCCCCGGCGCTCGTCAAGCCAAAGCCCTCCGGCGCCACAGCCCGGATCCGGTAATTCTGCCTGAGCAAGTCGCGCTGGCAGTGCGGCTCGGAATGGCCGTCGGTGCGATATTGCGCCACTTCGACATCGGTCTCATCCAGCAGCAGGATAGCCGCGTCGCCGAGGTAGTCCTCACCGGGTTCGCGCATGCCATTCTGATTGGCATCGGCAAAGACGGCGAAGCAAAGCCGCGGGCTGATATCCGCCGGGTCCATCACGGGCGCGGCGGCCGCGACAACCGGCGCCGGCGCCAAACCATCAACAGAGGTGGTACTGATCTCCACATTAGCGGCCTCGTCTGCCTCGGTATTCTCGTCGGCCGGCTCCGCTTCGTCTACCAAGTCCTCTTCAGGAATCACGATCAGCTGGCGGCCGATTGGCAGAATCGCGTCGATGTCAAGCGCATTGAGCGTGAGCAACTGTTCGAGGGAGACGCCATAGGCCTTGGCGATTGTGATTAGCGTTTCGCCAGCGTCGACGGTATGGACCAGGTCACCACCGTTTTGCGCTCTCGCAGTCATGATTGCCGCAAGCCAGATTAGCGCGATGCACAGCCGCCGCAATTCCAGTCTCCATGCCCAATAGGCAACGCAAGCTCGAATTATAACATGGGGCGGAACGGGTTACAGTGCAAGCTATACGGCGCATGCCGCTTGATAGCGCATTCGTATTTTGAAGCGGCGCGCCAGCATGCTTGCGATTTTATCGCTCAGGCACGATTAGTATTTCGTAAGATTTCGCGTTCCTTGTGATATTATGATAATAGAAAGCACACTCATCGTTGACCTTTGGGGATGAGACTAGACTTCAAACCCCACTCCCAAGACATCGACGCCGAAGCGACGGTTTGTATTCGCGCCTGCCCGCTGAGCTTTCGGCGGACGCTCGACTGCTTGACTCGCGGTCTTCCGCTAAAATAGGGGCATGATTCGACTCTGCTTCTGCCTGCTCCTCAGCCTGCTGGCGCCGGTCGTCAGCGCCCAATCGCGCGAGATCAGCACCGACGACGCGCGCATTGAGCATGAGGGCATCATCACCGGATTGCTCGACGCCGATAACCCGCGCGATGTCTTCTTCGTCGACGGCCTGCGGGGCGAAGTCATTCGCTTTGAACTGACCGCGACCGATGGCGACCTGGACCCGGTCCTGGCTGTTTTTGACGATGTCGGCCAGTTGGCGCTATTCCGCGATGACAGCGCCGGGACCTCTGGCGTATATCACGACCTGACCATGCAGCGTACCGGGCGCTATTTCGTGGTTGTGGGCCGCTTCGGCTACAGCCTGGGCGCGACCTCCGGCAGCTATGACCTGCGCATGACGCGCAAAGGCGTCCTGTCCGAAAGGGGCAGCACGCTGCGCTACGGCGACTCGGTCGTCGGCACCATCAGCGACACAAACGCCGAGGTCTATTACACCTTCCAGGCCGAACAAGGCGATATCCTGACGATCTCGATGCTGCGTTCGTCCGGCACGCTTGACCCCTACCTGCGCGTGGTCGACAGCGATCGTTTCGTCATTGCCGAAAACGATGACCAGCCGGGCGCCGAAACGCGCAATGCGCGCATAGATGCCCTGATTATTCAAGAGAGCGGCACCTATATCGTCATGGCCACGCGTTACGACGACAGCTCGGGCAGCTTCGTACTGAGCGTGGAAGAGGCCGAAAACAGCGGCACGGGCGCCTCGCCCCAGGCGCCGCTGCCGATTGACTACGGCGATCGCCGCAGCGGCAGTTTGAGCCCGGGCCAATTCGAGCGCTTCTACGCCTTCGACGCCCGCGAAAACGATCTCATCACCATCAGCATGGATCGGGGCGATAGCGGCGACCTCGACAGTTTTTTGTACTTGACCGACAGCGGATTCACGCCGTTGGCAGAGGACGACGACAGCGGCGAGGGACAGAACGCCAGGATCATCGACTTTCGCATTCCCGCCGATGGCAAGTATTTCATCATCGCCACGCGCTATGATGGCAATATCGGAACCACCAGCGGCCCATACCGGCTCAGTCTGGAATTGCTGGACGACCCCTTTGCGGGTGTGCCGCCGGGCACCGTCAGCCTCGATTACGGCACTAGCGTCACCGGGCAGATCAACGGAGACAATCAAGCGGATACCTACGCCTTCTACGGACGGCAGGGCGAGGTCGTGTCCATCTCCATGACTCGCGTCGATGGCAACCTGGACGCGCTGCTTGAGCTGCTGAACGGCGCCCAGGAAGTGGTGACCCGCAACGATGACCGCGCCGCCAACGACCAAAACGCCTTGATCGACCATTTCGCGCTGCCCGCCACCGGCACCTACTACATCCGCGCGCGCCGTTACGCCGGGGCGGACGGCAATGCCGACACCGTCGGTTCTTATGTGCTGGTGCTGGCGGAGCGGGCTAGCTAGCGCCTGCCACAGCGGCCGACATAAAATCGGGATAGAGAGTTGAAATCATACCGGACGACATATCAGCCCGAGTTGGTACATACCAGCGCCTTTATCGCGGCGGGCGCCGTGGTGGTCGGCGCTGTCATCCTGGCCGCCGACGCCAGCGTCTGGTTCAACGCGGTTCTGCGCGGCGACACCGAGCCGCTGATGATCGGCGCGGGCAGCAATATCCAGGACGGCGCCATCTGCCATGCCGACCCCGGCCTGCCATTGATCATCGGAAGCGGCGTTTCAGTGGGGCATCGCGCCATCGTACACGGAGCTATTGTCGGCGACGGCAGCCTGATCGGCATGGGCGCGATCGTCATGAACAGCGCGCGCATCGGCCATGGCTGCCTGGTCGGCGCCGGCGCTCTGGTGACGCAGCGCAAGACATTTCCCGATCATACGCTGATACTGGGCAATCCTGCGCGGGCGATACGCGAAGTGACGGCAGAAGAATTGCGCATGATGCGGCGGACGGCGAGCGAGTATGTGGAGAAGGCCCGGGCTTTCAAGCAGCAAACGTAGCGCAAGCTTCAGGGTCAGGCGCGGCTTTCTTGTTCGTCTTCCTCGCCCTGGTAGGCCAGCAGATCGTCAAGCGACATCTTGGGCAGCCGATTCTCCGCCATGACCGCCCGCATCTCGGTGTTGATCTCGCCGTCTTCGCCGATGTGACGCCGGATATTGGCGCCGGTCGCTTCGGCGTATTCAAAGCGATGGTCGGCAATAATTACACCGTCGGCGATCACGCGCACGGACCATTTGCCGTCCAATTCCATCTGGTCATGCAAGGGCATGCGTGTGCTGGGCGTGAGGAAATTTCGCCCGCGCGTCAAATGAAAGTCGTCCTCGTGCACATAGACCAGGTCGCCCACGGCATCGAGAACTTCAAAGCGGATATTGCCATTGGCTTCCATGGGCACGCGCAGCTGCACAAAAGGCTGAATGTAGTCGATGTCGTCCGGCAGCGACCAGGTGCGATAGATTTGCGGCTCGCCCTCGTCCTTGGTGGTCAGCAAACCGATATCAACAGCCAGCACTTGCACATTGTCCGGGTCAAGCCCGGCGCGGCTGACGGACTCGAGCGCATGGCGGTAGACGCGCTGCTCGGCGCTGGCCGGCTGCTGATGGAAGATTTCATAGTCGTCAAATTCTTCTTCGTCCGCCTGCTCATATTCGTAATTGTAGTCGTAGGTCTGCGCCGAATCGCTGACGTTGGAGCTGACGCTTTCGTTATCGAATTGGCGCACCAGAAATAGCAAACCCAGCAAGACCAGGATCACCGGGAAGCTGTTGCCCAAAAGCGCGACCGCCCCCAATGCCAGCAGGATAAAGGCGAGAAACCAGGTATTGCGGTTTTCCGGCATGTGCGTAGCCCTCGATTATCGCCGCCCGCGCGAGCGACCGCCCCGCCCGGACGAACTCGGCTGCTGCAGCAGGTCTTTGAGCTGGGTCGCCTGCGGCTCCTCGGCTTCTTCGACGATGATGGCGTCGGCCAGGTTGCGGCGGCTTTCGCGCGCAGGTTCTTGTACTTCTTCGCCACTGAGGCGGCGGCGGCGTTCGTTCACCGATGGCGACAGCATCAGGTTGTGCATGCCGATCAAGCTATCGTCGACATAAACGCGCAAATCCCAATCTCCGTTGCCGTCAACGCCGCGATTGCCGGCCAGAGGCAGATGATGATCGGCCAGCAAGCTCAGCTCGCCCTCGCGCAAGTAGGTCTTCATCTCATGCACGTACTGCTCTTCGCCCAGGTGATTGTAGATTTCGTAGCGAATCAGCGCCTGGCGCTCCGCCTCTTCAGGCAAGACGTGCAGCGTGATGAATGGGCGGACGCCGTCGTCGTCTTTGGACACGTTGCGCGTGCGCCGCATCGCCAAGCCTTCGACGCCCGTCTGCATGGCGATCAAGCCGATATCAAGCATGACAATGCCGTTGCGGTTGAAATAGCCGGCTCGCGCAGCCGCCCGCTCCGAAGCCTCGCGCGCTTGCGGAGTAATGCGGCGCTGCAATGGCGCCCGGTGCAGCGCATCAAGCAGGCTGGCGCGTTCCGGGCCCAATTCGATCATGGACGCGATCACCGCGACCGCCAAAACGCCGATCAGCGACAACTGCACAGCGGCTGATACCGGCGCCGCCAGCAAGGCGAAACCGATCAGCAAGGTCATTGCCAGCAGCCAGGCCGTATTGCGTCGTTTCAAGCGAATCATGCGTTTATCGCTTCAGCTATTCGGCTGAATATCAGCACCCATCTCTATTCTAACACCAGGTATACCCGTCGTCACAAGGTAAAGTCACGCGCGCGGCTATTAGAATAGGCAAAGAATCGCGCAGCCCGCGCTAAGGACGTGACGACGCCTGGTCGGCGCGCTCTTCATCTACAGTGTCCACTTCCGCCAGCTCGCCATCATGCGTCAGGCGTAAACGGCGCGGCTCATAGTTATCCAATTCGTAGACGTCGGCATCGTCATCGTCAGCGCTCTCGTAGACGAGGCCATGATCAGCCTCCGCCCGCATGCGCGCCAGCCGATACTTGCGTTCAACCTCGGCTGCGATCGCGGCCTCGCGTTTCTCCGCGCCCGCGCCGTGCTCGTTATGATAGCTGAGGAAATGGGATATCATGCCGATGCCCCAGCCCCCCGTGACAAAGAGCGGCCAGGGAAAGCTTCCCGCGTTGAACAAGAAAATCGCCCACAACATGAGATTGACGATTAGGTAGGCAACCAGGTGTGCGATGAGTCCGGTCCGTTCTTCGTACTTTTCTTCCACCTTGCGGCGGATGTCTTTTTCAATGTCTTCGTTCTTCTTGCGCTTCATATTCAGTCCTTATGCTCGCGCCGCGGCCTAGTGGCGGGATCGCTCCTGCGCGACTTCAAGATCCTCCAAGCTCAGCGCCCCCTCAAGCTGGCCGTCGTCTTGCGCTTGATCGCGCGAGGCCTTCCGAAGGTCCTGCTGACGCCGCTGCCGGCGCAATTCGCGCACCAGATGCTGCTCGATCTTCGCTTCCCGCCGGCCGCTGGAAACGCGATAGGCGAAGACGTAGCGCAAAATATGCGCCGCCAGGCCGATGCCCCAGACGCCTGTGTAGGTCGCTAGAGGCTGCAAGTTGGACCAATCCAAGAGCTCGCTCAGCGTCATGTCTGTAAGCGGCAGCAGAAACATCAGGCTGACGATGCTTACAAACAGCGCGAGATGCTGCCAAACCAGCCGGCGGTTCTTCAGCTTGTCGTCTTGCTGCAAGCGAATCAGGACTTCTTGTTCGGCGGCATCCTCGGGCGCTGTTTGCTGCAACTGTCGGGCAATAAGCGTCTCGGTTTCGCGCTCATGATTGTCTCGGCCTTTGCCATGCCGAAAATGATAGCGGATGAAATGCAAAGCGCCAGTCGCGGCCAAGACGACGAATGCCAAAATGCTGTCCTGGAAAGCGGTACTGCTGAATCTTGACGCCCACAAATAAGACATGTTGTAAAGCAGCAGAACCGCCCCGACCAAGACCAGCAGCAAGTGAAAGGCGACTGCGCCGCGGGCGGGGAACTTCAACTCCACTTTCTCGCGGATGTCGGACCTGGCTGCCGGTTTGAACTTGTGCTTGGTCGTCATGCTCGCCCCGTACCGGCTTGCGCGCAGTCGCTCCGCTCGTCGACCAAAAACTCGAATTCGCCCTCGTCGTTGAGCCACCCGCGACCGTCGCCCAATTCAGGCGCGTTGGTCGCGATGTCGTTAGCGGCGGCTTCATAGCCGGCTCGGCGTTCGCGACTGCGCTGGCGCGATCGATGCCACTCCCGCTCGACTTCCGCGTCGATCTTCA
>JAGWBC010000011.1:29366-34198 GCA_021296115.1 Anaerolineae bacterium
CGACAGAAGTGCAGCGCGAAGGCGATCAATAACACTTCCGCGGCGCGATAGAAACTGTCGCTGAAATAGAAGGAGCTGAGCCAGGCATCCCAAGCGATTAGGCTGAAGAGCAGCGCCGAGGTCAGGCCATGCGCCATTACCAGCCGGCGCGCCGTGATGCGCTTGCCGATGCGATCTTCAATCAGAATTTCTTCCTCTTCATCCAGCCCCGTGCGCTCCAGCTGATCGTCGATGGCGCGCTCGATTTCGTCCGCGCGGCGAGATGCGCCCGGCCCGCAGCGATAGTAATAACGCAAGCCATGCAAAATCAGCGGAATCGTCCACAAAGCGCCGAGAGTCGTCAAGTCTCTAGCATTCATCAGCCAGGGCTGACTCCAAAGGACGATGGCAGCGACAGCGATGTAAACCACTGCATGAAGCAGCAAGTCGCGCCGGCCCGCCATCTTCTTCTCAATGCGATAGCGGATCAATTGCTCTTCAATTGAATATCGGGGCATATCCACGCGTTGAGCCTTGCGTCAAGCGGTCAGAATCTCCTGAAAAGAGCGGCAGTCGGCGAGCGCAAATCAGCTGCGGGCTTAAGGCCCTGCCGACCGCTGAGCGCCTACATGAGCATACGAAAAGCCGGGGCCTAAGTTGTGCCCGCGCTCAACTCGTGCCGAAGGTCAAGCCCAGATCGTTGAGCCAGCGGCGGTAAGCGATGGCCGTCTTGTCGCTGCGCAGATGCAGCTCGGCTTGCAGGTCCAGCGGCAGCAACTCGGGCCGCTGCGATTGCACAATGGGCAGGTCTTGATAGGCGATCTCATCCTGGAAGGCGCGCAGCGACTCTTCACTGCTGTCGTCCTGCGTCATCACCATCCACATCCACATCAAGGACTTGACTTCTTCTATCGGCGTGACCATCAGCAGTATGGCGAACTTCTCCTCGGCCTCCTTGCGAAAGTAAGCCACCAGCGGACGATACACCTTGTAGGTATAGCTGACCCAATTGGGAATATGCGAGCCGTCCGGGTTGGGCTGGAAAACGCGGATGTCGGAAGCGGTAACGCCCCGGTCATCAGTGACCACATCGTAGTCGGGGATTTCCGGGCGTTCTTGTGTACCCAAAATATTCTCATGCACGAAGGGAAAGTGAGCCACATCGAGGAAATTTTCCACCATGCGCGGTCCGGCCGCCTGGAATTCGTAGGCGCCACAAAGGATCTTGCGATACGATTCGTCACCCCATTCTTCAAATTCGGGAATGGCATAAGCCGGCTCGCCCAGGCAGACCCAGACAAAATCATAAGCGACTGTCGCGTGATAAGTGAAAGCGCGCGCCTTGGTCGGCGGCCGCTGCTCGGGATGCGCCGGGATGCTCACGCACTGGCCGTCGGCGTCATAGGTCCAGCCGTGGTAGGGGCATTGCAGCCTGTCGTCCGGCAGCACTTCTCCCAGCGAGAGCCGCGTGCCGCGATGGACGCAGAGGTCTTTCCAGGCGCGGATTTCATCGCCGGCTTTCCAAATGACGATGTCCTCGCCCAGCAGGCGCGCTCCGGTCACATTGTTGGACGCTTCCAAAGAAGCCAGCGGCAGCACAGCGTGCCAGTCGTTCAGCAGAATGGGATCCTGAATCATGAGCCCGCCTCCCAAGTGTCCATGCTGTACGGATTATAGCATAGCGCGCTGCCGGAGCTGCGATACTCCCAGCGCGCCGCTACACGTCAGGGTGTGTACGGGCGAGCCGGTGGCTCGCTCCCAAAGTCGCCGGCGCTGTTAGGTCGCCCCTACGGTTTGCGCTGACCCTTCTGTACCATATTCATTACGATGAACAGCTAGCCTATAGGAGAGTGAAATGGCACATCTGGACGGAAAGACCGCATTGGTAACCGGCGCGGCAGCCGGCATCGGACGAGCGAGCGCGCTGGCTCTGGCGCGGGAGGGCGCTGCGCTATGCGTTTCCGATATCAACGCGGCGGGCGCGGAGGAGACCGCCCGTTTGATCAGGGACGCTGGCGGCCAGGCCATAGCCCGGCCCTGCGATGTCACTGACCGTGCCCAGGCGCAGGCCATGGTCGCGGCGACATTGGCTGAATTCGGCCAGCTGGATGCCGCAGTCAACAACGCCGGTATTGCCGGGCACTTCTATCAGCGCCTGCACGAAGCCGATGACGAGATGTTCGAGCGTGTGATTGATGTGAACCTGCGCGGCGTCTGGCATTGCATGAAAGCGGAGCTGCCGCCCATGCTGGCGCAGGAAAGCGGCGCGATCGTCAATATCGCCTCGGTGGCCGGCTTGATCGGCGCGCCAAAAGCAGCCGACTACACCGCCAGCAAACATGCCGTGGTCGGCATCACCAAGTCGGCGGCGCTGGATTACGCCAAGAGCGGGATTCGCGTCAACGCCGTCTGCCCGGCCTATACCGATACCGCCATGGTGCAAGGCGCCATCGCCGGCAATCCCATCATGGCCTCAATTATGACTCGCGCGATACCGATGGGCCGGCTGGGCCTGGCGGAGGAAATCGCTGAGGCGGTGGTCTGGCTCTGCTCGGACGCGTCCTCGTTTGTCACCGGGCATTCGCTCGCGCTGGATGGCGGCTTGGTGGCGATTTAGAATTGCCACATTTCTTGACAAAGTCTCTGCAGCCTTTATTCTTGGAGTATGTAGAAGCATGGTCACAGTTCTGTATCGACAACGGCATGGCTTTGATGTTCGCATCTACATAAAGGACCATCCGCCCGCTCATGCGCATGTGTGGAAAGGGGACAAAGAATTACGCATTAACCTAATTACATTTGAGGTTACCCGAAATCGCGGGTACAATACGCGTGAGATTCGGCAGATTCGAGCCTTGATTGCTGAAAATCAAGACCTTCTGCTGGACGTATGGAAAGAGTTGCAAAAGACAGGTGAGAACCAATAGAAAAGATGTGCAAAGAGAGCAACTTGTATCTGGAGCCGGTCATTCACGATACGCGCAATGAACCGCAGCATGTGAGTTTCACGGACACGCACGCGATGATTGACTTGGCAGATGGCCGAATTATCGGTGTGCCGCTTCACTTCTTCCCGCTGCTGGAAGCAGCGAGTGACGAAGAACGTCAATGTTATCGGCTCCATGGTGATAGCGTCTACTGGGAGAATATCGACGATGGCATTGACCTAACCGCGATGTTGTCGGGCCTTTACTTGGATACGCCAAAAGAATATACGGATCATCTGAAAAAGCTAATTGCCGAGCGCAAGGCGAAAGCTACCGCTACTTAACCAGCCCCGCCCGCCGCATGTCGGATAAGATCACGCGCTCCCAGGGCCTGTCCGTCTCCACAGGGAAGTAGTGCGCGCCGCGACGCAAGCACTCATCGCGAATCTCAGATCGCCAGGCGGCCAGCCGCTGCTGATAGATGCCCAGCATGGCGCCGTCAACAGTCACCTCTTGCTGCAGCTCCGTCTCCACATCCACCAGGCTGAGATCACCGGCGACCGGCGGCTGCACCTCCTCCGGCGCCAGCACGTGAACGAAGGCCACCTCATGCCCGCGGCTCAGCATAGCGTGCAGCCCGTCCAGATAACCGCCGTCAAGCGAGAACATATCGCTGACCACCAGCGTCAGGCCGGGACGCCGCGCCCGCAGCGCATAATCCTCCAGCGCCGTGTTCAAGTCGGTTATGCTGGCGGCGGCTACGTCCCGGATAAAGCGCAGCATGGCGAAGCTGTGGCCGCGACCGCGAACGGGACCAAATGTCGCAGCTTGACGGTCGTTTATGGCGGTCAGGGTCAAACGGTCGCCGCTGGTTAGTGACACGTAAGCCAGGCCAGCCAGGACGCGTTTGGCGTAGAGCAATTTATGCTGGTCGGGCTCGCCTTCGGGAGGGAAGTCCATACTGGCCGAAGCATCCAGGATCAGATGCACCGCCAAGTCTTCTTCATCTTCCAGCAGCTTGATATAGGGACGCTCCAGGCGGGCGTAAATATTCCAGTCCAGTTGGCGCAGGTCATCGCCGGCGACATAGTTGCGATAGTCGGCGAATTCCACGCTGGTACCGCGTTTTATCGAACGGCGGTCGCCCTTGATAGCGCCGGCCCGCACCTTGCCCGCGATCAGCATCAAGGGTTCCAGGCGGCGGCGAATCGCCTCAGGCAGAAGCGCTGGCGTCGTCGGCTCTTGCGCCACCGTCAGTCAGTCCTTTCGTCATCGTCGCTGTCCGACTCACTCAACTGGTCGCCCGGCTCCTCGTCGTCCGATTCAGCGTCGTCTTCTTCGTAATCATCTGCTTCGTCTTCGCTGTCGTCTTCTTCAAATTCGAATTCCAGCAGCGCGACATGGCGCCCGCGGAACATTTCCTTGCGCTCGGTGAAGCCTAGCTTGTTAAAGAGACTGCGCGCGGCGTCGTTCTCCGGTCGAAAACGCGCAATCACCATCTCGCTGTTTTCAAAGTCGTGAATCATATCAATGAGTTGGTCGGCCACGGCGTAGCCCAGGCCCTGCCGCTGATGATCGCGGTCGATGGTCAAGCGGTCGATGATCCACTGCGTGGGATTCTCGGCATGGATCAGCATGACAAAACCCACAAGCTGCCCACTACAATGGATGCCGTAGGTCGTGACCGCTGGATGACGCGTCTGCAAATACGTGATGAACGCATTGCGGGTGAAACGGCGCTGCTCCGGCTTGACGCGCACGGCGGTCAGCGCCATGAACTCGCGCAGTGCTGTCAACTCAGTCAGTTTGACGTCCGGCATTTGCGGGCAAGATCCATTCATAGCCGTCTGGGCACAAGACAAGTGTGCCACAAACAGCAAGATAGTCCAGTGATTTTCTTATGGCAAAGCGTCGATTCGCAAATGC
>JAGWBC010000210.1 GCA_021296115.1 Anaerolineae bacterium
CGACGAAGCGTCCGGCGGCTTGAACGAGCACGGCGTGGTCGTCGCCGGGACTTGGGAGCGCGAGGTGGAGGCGGTGCTAAACCGCTAGCCACAGAGGCACAGAGAGGATCGGGCGCTGCATCGTAGCTCCCTGCCTTGCTGACACGCCAAGATCTGAATTGCAGCCTACGCTTACCATACGGGGCGCGCGCACTCCTTGTGGCGCGGCATTGGCCTTAGTTAGACTGATGCCGACAGACCACATTTGATTGCCTAGGATGTTATCCAAATGAGCGCCAGGTACCGAACACTCAGTAGTTTCTCTATTGCCGCAATGTTTCTCCTGATGTCGATATCGACCATACACGCGGCGGATATCACCGTCGGCGAAGCATGTACGCTGGCCGACGCTATCGCCGCCGCCAATGCTGACGAGCCAAGAGGCGGCTGCCCGGCGGGTAATGGGGCGGACGTAATCACGCTGACGGAGGACATAGCAATTGCCGGCATGCTGCCCCCGACAAGCTCGCCAATCATCATTCAGGGTAGGGGATATACGCTCAGCGGCGCCAAGCGCGACCGCATCCTGCGAGTTGTGGCAAGTCAGCTTACAATCCACGATTTGACCCTCACCGGTGGCAAAAGAGAGCCCGATTTCGGTGGCGCCATCCGCGTTGACAGCGGCGCCAGTCTGCGCGTTTTTGACAGCTTCTTTCAAGACAACGTGGCGCTGTCGGGTGGGGCGATCGCCAGCTTCGGCCAATTGGAGATCACGAACACGACCTTCAAGGACAACCGCGCGGCCTTAACGGGCGGCGCGATCTTCCTGGAAGGGGGCGGTTTGAGTGTCAACGTCAGCGTATTTGAAAGCAACAAGGCGTCGCGGGGCGGCGCCATCAACTTCACCGACGGCATGGGATCCGTAGCCGACAGTCACTTTACCGGCAACAAAGCGAGCAACGATGGCGGCGGTGTCGCAATCAATGAAGCGACTTTGACGATTGCTGACAGTATCTTGCAGGGCAATCGCGCTCAGAATGAAGGCGGCGCGATTTATAGCGGTCGTTCCCGCCTGATGGTCACCAAGAGCAGCCTGCTCAACAATTATGCCGGTGAAGAAGGCGGCGCGCTCAAGAGCTGGCGTGACACTGTAGACATCAGCGAAAGCGTCATCAGCGGAAACACAGCCGAGCGAGATGGCGGCGGCATATCCAGCCAATCCGAGCACACGACGATCCATGCTAGCATCATCAGCGACAATTCGGGCAACAGAGGCGGCGGGCTTTCTGCGTCGGGAGGCATTCTCCGCATCAGTGGGAGCATATTCAGCGGCAATCGCGCGTATTGGTACGGCGGCGCGATTCAAGGCATAGTCGAAGAATTATCCGCTAATAACAGCACGTTCTATCGCAATCGGGCAGTACACAAAGCCGGCGGACTATTCCTGAAAGGCGAATCCGAGCTCACGCATATCACCATCACCCGTAATTCCGCTGCAGAGTTCGGTGGTCTCTACCTTATCGAGGCCGATACGCGACTTGTCAACAGCATCCTGGCCGGCAACAGCAACGGCGATTGCCAGGGCGCGCTGGTGGAAAACATCAATAACTTGATCGAAGACGGCACGTGCGACCCGGCCTTGCAGGGCGATCCGCAGCTGGCGGGTTTGTGGGGCTCGCCCGCCGTAATCGTCCCCGCGAGCGACAGCCCCGTGATCGACGCGGGCGACCAGTCACGTTGCATCGCCATCGATCAATTGGGCCGACATCGCGCTTGGGGCGAAACTTGTGACCTAGGCGCATTCGAAGTGGACCCGAGCCAGGAGCTGTTACTCGCAAGCCTCGACGCGCCTGAATCGACAGCGCCGCAGCAAGATCCGGTTGCCGGCATCGTGGTCAACGAGCAATGCAGCCTGGCTGACGCGATCAAGTCCGCCAATCGCGGCTGGGCGGTCGGTGGCTGCCCGGCTGGGAACGCCGGCCCTGACACGATTACGTTGACAGCAGACGTAACTCTTAGCGCCCGCCTGCCGGGGATCGGTACTGATATCACCATCGAGGGCGCCGGGCACACAATCAGCGGAGCGAATAGGTTCCCAATTTTTCAAGTCTTCCCGGGCCCGCTTACGGTAAACGACTTGACAATGACGGAAGGCAGAGGTGTCGGTGGAGCCGCTATAAACGCCACCGATGGATTTATCACGATCAATCGAAGCAAGGTTATCGGCAACCGCTCGGTCGGGGATATCCTGGCGCACGGCGGCGGCATCTTCTGCTTCCCTTGTACGCTTGTCATCATGGATAGCCTGATCGCCAACAATAGCACCAATACGAGCGGCGGCGGCATCGCCTGGCAGGGCTGGGACGAAACCAACTATCTGGAAATTCACAACAGCGTGATAGAAGGCAATAGCGGCCGCAGGGGCGGCGGGTTATCCATCACGGGTCACAACTGGACACAGCCCGCCACGATCCGGAATACGTCGATTTCCAGGAATATCGCCGAAGATGACGGCGGCGGTATTGAGGCCGGTTTCGGCTCGGAAGCGTCCTTGCTGGACATCAGCAATAGCGCGGTAGTAGGCAATCGAGCGGGCCGTAACGGCGGCGGAATCTTCGCAAATGGCGACACGCGCCTTACACAAGTAACATTGGCCGGCAACATGGCCGAGAGCGGCGGCGGATTATTCACAGCGAACGAAGGCGCCACCCGCCTTACGCATGTGACTGTGGCGGGCAACATTGCCGAGAGCGGCGGCGGCATTTATACGCTGGACGAAGGGGCGATTCAGCTGCGCTTCAGCATAATCGCCGGCAACAGCGGCAACGACTGCGTCGGTTATCCCGAGCACAATATCGCCGGGTTAATCGGTGATGGCAGCTGCGACTCGATGCTAATGGGCGACCCGATGCTGGCGGAATTGGTTGAGCCGGAAGTCGGCGGTACCGCCTATTTCCCTTTGGCGCCCGGCAGCCCGGCGATTGATGGCGCCTTCGACGCACAATGCGACGGTTTCGACCAAATCGGCACACCGCGTCCGCAAGGCGCTGCTTGCGACATCGGCGCGATTGAGTATGTGCCAGGTCTTGCAGGTGAAGAGTAAATGATTTTAGGCAATGCGTGATTTGCAGAGCCGCCCATTCACGTTTCCGGTTTACCGCCCCAGTTCCCGCTTGCCCAACATGATCTGGCTCAGGCGGAACATGTCCGTGCGCGAGGTCATATCGAGGCTGATCGGCGTGACTGAAATGACCCCGTCATTCAGCAGCGCGTAGACATCGCTGTCAGATTGTACTGGTAACCCAGCTTGGCGCTGTCGTGCAGGGCCAGCCGCTCGGGGCGGGTAGGCCAGTATACTCGCCGGCGCGATAGCCGCGTCAAGCGCCATTCGGTCTCGGCAGTGGCGCCCCGGGGCACATCAATCTTGAGCACATCGACATCGTCGGGCAACGCGGAGTGCTCCATCAGCCAGCCGCCCATCTGCCGGCTGAAATCGGCAGCGCTGCTGAAGTCGACCTCGTTTGAATAACTCAGATGCATGCCGGTCGGCGTCTGCAAACTGACCGCCAGCGAGGGAATGCCCAGGCTGGCGCCCTCCAGCGCCGCGCCCACCGTGCCCGAGATGGTGACGCCGTTGCCGGTGTTCTCGCCGTAGTTGATGCCGGAGACCAACAGCGCCGGCTGCTCCTCCGCCAGTTCAAGCACGGCATGCTGCACAGCTTGGGCCGGCGTGCCGTCCACGGCGTAGGCGATACAATCTTCGCAGTCGATGGGCAGATCGTAGGGGAAGATACGCCCTTCGCTGTAGTGCGGCATGCTGCGGCCCATGCCCGATTGTTGCTCGCGCGGGGCGGCCACCAGCAGGCGTCCCACGCCGCGAAAAGCTTCCACAGCCGCCCACAAGCCGGGCGAGCGAATGCCATCGTCATTGGTGAACAAGATGATGGGCGATTCAGATTGTGACATAAAGGATTCCTGTCTGAAGTCTCGTCGGTCGACAGTGCTCCTAAGCCTATGTCATGGTCTTTAAGTGGGCAAGGCCGTATGTTACGGGCGGATAAAAGGAGGATTAAATCACGATGATGATGGGCGGTCGGAGGAAAGAAAGTTTCTGACAAAGTATGACGAGATGGGAGTGGCGCTAAAGGTATTGTGGCGCTTCGATCACTCATTCTGAACTCGTTTCAGATTTCCCGTTGCCAACTCTATTGAGACATGGTATCAATAAGAAAGGTATTGAGACATGGTATCAATAAGCAGCAAGAGGTTGGATGTCTTATGCGCAGCAACGCGATTAAATCCGAAGACTGGCTGGCCGAGCTCGACGAGAGCGGCATACGTGTGACAGCGATTCAGGAGATGTTGATCGATATCTTCGCGCACAGCGAATATCCGCTCAGCACCGAGCAAGCTTGGGATATCGCCCGTCAGTCGCGCCCGAAAACCGGCAGAGCGACTGTCTACCGCATGGTCGAGAAGCTGGAAAACCTGGGCCTTATACGCCGCCTTCATGGTTATCAGGGATGCAGTCACTTCGTACCAACCCTGCCTGGGCTGATGATGCTGTTCATCTGTCTGGACTGCGGACGCGCGGATTATCTCGAAAGCCAACCGCTAGACCATCTGATTCAGCAAAGTGAAGATACCAGTGGGCATCACATCACCGACAGTCGATTACAACTCTACGGAATCTGCGCGACCTGTCAGCAAGGCGCTTAATTACTTGGGAGGGTAAATATGTTGAATGTGCCAGTTGACTGGGGGACGCTATGGCTAGGCGGTTTCTGCCCGGTGGGGGCGCTGGGTGGTTTACCGGTGCGCGGCTCAGATTACGCTGCTCATCCACCGCTGGATGATTTGCTGACCCTGCCCCCTGACACAACTTTATGCGCCGATGTGACGCTTGAATACGCCGAACGCGCGTGGGCGGAACGACTGGCCGGCGCGATGGTCCTGTTGCTGCGCGATGCCTACCGCGCTCGCCGGTTACTGCATCAGGCCGCGGGCATTCAGCCGGACGAATGGGTCGGTATCCCCGCGAATGCCAGCCATGACCTGGCAGAGTCGATCAAACATCATAAGGCGCTGCCGCGCTTTCTGGACTTTGACGCGAGTCTACGGCTCGCGAAGTCCAGTACACGCTACACCTGGACACAGGTGGTGCGTGGGTTGTGGCAGCCTCAGAACGCTACAACATGGCTCGACTGCGCTGACACCCTGCCTATACCCGGCGCGGCGGAGCGCCCGGCAGTGACGCTGTATGGCTTACATCTGCCTGATGATCGCTCCGGGGCGCTGCTGGTATTCAATGATGAGGCGCTCTATGCAGAGGTGAGAGCATTGTGTCAACCAGCTGACCGCCCTAACGCAGCACAGGCATTGGCACAGTGTGAACGCCTGCCAGATCTGGCAGAGCGCCAAAGCGGGAATCTTGCGGAGGTACGACGCGGTCTACATGAAGCCGCCGGGCTGGTGACACATGAGCCGAACAGGCTGGCGCTGGCGACCGCGGTCGCGGTACAGATTCCACTAGAGAGCGATGTCGCTACGTTTTACGCCTATGTTGAGCAGGAAAATACGCCCGTGCGCTGGCTGCCAAAGATTCAGCCTTTGCATTATGCTGCGCTGCGCGCTGACGGCGCGCCAAATCATCGGGATACGGGGGCGAACCTTACCCGCTGGTTATATGTCCCGGTTGGACCAGAATACACCTTCGAGGAGATCAAACACGGTGTGCTGGGCATCGTCAAAGCGGCGGAATATCTCGGTGTGCGCTGGCGCAGCAATCCAGTCCATGCCGCCGAGTACGCTGCTATGGTGGATCGAGCGTATGGCGCCGGGCATGATGCCTACCGCCCGTTGTTTGCGCTCGATGGCGCCTTCGCAGCGGGAGACTAGCCATGCGGTTGATCGTCATCACCGGGATGCTGCATCAGCCAAAAGCCAGATTCACGCAGGCGCTCATTTTGAATTCTCGGAGACGCTATAGGAGCGCCCTTGTGAGGAAGGCGCCACCCGCTTTGAACAGCGGCGCTCCCTGATTGATGCCGACCGCGCGGCAGTCAGCCCGGTCTGAGGATATTGCATTTCTGTACATGAACGATAGATCAAACGATAGTTCAATGGAGGAGACAGAAGCATGATGAATACTGTTGAATCACGAGTTCCCGTTACTGTGCTGACCGGCTTTCTAGGGTCTGGCAAAACCACTCTGCTCAACCGCATCCTGACCGAAAACCACGGCAAGAAAATCGCGGTGATTGAGAATGAGTTTGGCGAGGTCGGCATCGACAACGATTTGGTCATTGGCGCGGAAGAAGAGATCTTCGAGATGAACAACGGCTGTATCTGCTGCACCGTGCGGGGTGATTTGATTCGCATCCTCGGCCATCTGATGAAACGCCGCGATAAGTTTGATTACATCATGATCGAAACCACAGGCATGGCTGATCCCGGTCCCGTCGCGCAAACCTTTTACGTCGACGATGACATGCAGGAGAAGCTCCATTTGGATGCGATTGTCACATTGGTCGATGCCAAGCATATCTGGGAGCATATTGACGACAGCGACGAGGCGAAAGAACAGGTCGCCTTTGCTGATGTAATCCTGCTCAACAAGATAGATCTGGTCGCCCCGGGAGACCTCGAGAGGCTCGAAGCCCGCATAAAAAGCATGAACAGCATGGCGAGAATCTACCGCAGCCGCGACGCGATGGTCGAGATGGACAAGATCCTGAATGTGGGCGGCTTCAACCTCGACCGGGCGCTGGAAATCGACCCGAAATTTATGGAGCCGGAATACCCGTTTGAATGGTCGGGTATCTATCAACTGAACAGCGGGACTTACGAATGGATTATGGGTGAAGGACCTGACCCGGCAATGGGCGCCGCGCTGTTGCCGCTGGCGAATAGGGGATTAGCGGCGATGGAAGCAACACTGATGAACGCCGTATTGACCTTTTCTGAAGATGAAAAGGCTATAGAGGCCGGCGAAATGATGCGACTTGGCAAAGGACAATACAACCAGCTCGGGCTGAACGAAAGCGGTGAGACCGTCTTCAAGTTCAAGATCCAACAGCCGGGCTATTACATGCTATTCACCGAACACCACCCGGATGAATTCGACGCGTTTCTGCGCGGCCCGCAGTCCGTGCTTGAACCGCTCGAGACCCGCGAGTACAAGCCTGATCATGAACACGACGAAGAAGTGACGTCCGTGGGCATCACCGTCCCCGGCGATCTCCAGTTAGAGAAGCTCAATGGCTGGCTCAGCGAGCTACTGCGTGTGCAGGGTCCGGACATCTTCCGTATGAAAGGCGTGTTGAGCGTGCGCGGTTTGGATGAGCGCTACGTATTTCAGGCGGTGCATATGCTCTTCGATGGTCGCCCTGATCGTCCCTGGGGGAACGAACAGCGTCAAAACAAGATGATCTTTATCGGGCGCAACCTGGATCGGGCTGCGCTGGAAGGCGGCTTCCGCGAATGTCTCGCGTCATGATGCGGCGCAAGAGCAAGTCCAGACCATCACAGCCATTGCTCAAGGCAAAATGGCGCGCCAACATTGACGATCATCCGATAGGGCTGGCATGGTCGCCGGATGGCAAGAACCTGGCAGTAGCGGAGGTGTCTGGCCCAATCACGCTGTTTAATGGCGCGGATGGCGCGGTTCGGCGCAAGCTGCCCGGTCATGCCCTCGATACGATGGCAATTTCATGGGGCAAAGACAGCCGTCTGCTCGCTAGCGTCGGGCAAGACGGCAAGGTACGGCTGTGGGATGTCGAGAGGGGAACGCAGAGATCTGAAATGGATGGCGGGGCGAGCTGGGTGGAGCGCGTCGCTTTCAGCCCGGTGGATGATTGGCTGGTGTCAGCCGCCGGGCGCAAACTGAGATTGTGGAACAGCAGCGGGGATTTGATCCGCGAATATCCCGATGCGAACAGCACTATTACGGACATCAAGTGGCGCCACGACGGCAAACACTTCGCCATCTCTGCCTACAATGGAGTTGTGCTATATGACCCTACAGAGGCGGAGCCACTGCGCCGTTTCGAATGGCAGGGTTCGACGCTCACGTTGGAATGGAGTCCCGATGGCAATTACGTCGCCACTGGCGACCAAGACTCGACTGTGCATTTCTGGATCGCCGATACCGGGCAGGACCTGCAGATGTGGGGCT
>JAGWBC010000012.1:0-22271 GCA_021296115.1 Anaerolineae bacterium
CTTGGGAACCTGGCAGCGGATCTTACTCTTGGAATTTGATGGGCCGAAGCGGCGTAAACTGGTTTGCACGACTGCTGCGGCCACTTAGTCGAAGCAGTGGCGCAAAGTGGTAAACTGGTGACTCCAGTTGATTGGGAGCTTTTACATTCGTGATGGTGTAATTTAACCCTATAGAAACTGATGTATAATGAGTTATCTTTGAGAGACCCTAGAATCTGCTTGCGATTCGCCCCTCTGTCGCGCAGCCAAAGAGACGTCCGGCGGCGCCGGCCAGGCCTCTCGCTATGAACCCGCCCTACCTGATTCCGTCCGAACCGGCGCGCAGCGAGATCATCATAAAGAGATCGCGCTTCGTGACGACGGTCAGCTTGGCCCAGACGGTGGACCAAGCTCGCGCTGCCATTGCGGCTTCCCGATCCGCGCACCCCAAGGCCAATCACCACGTCTACGGATTCCGCGTCGGCTTTGCCAAGACGGTCACGGAAGGCATGAGCGATGACGGCGAGCCGAGCGGAACCGCCGGTCGCCCGACCCTGGCTGTGCTTCGCGGCTCGGGCGTCGGCGATATTGTCTTGGTGACAATGCGCTTTTTCGGCGGCATCAAGCTGGGGACCGGCGGCCTGGTGCGCGCCTATACCGAATCAGCCCAAGAGGCTTTGAGCCGGCTAAAGACGGAATTCAAGGTAGAAAGACGCGTAGTCGGGATAGAGATGCCCTACTCGTTCTACAATACCGCCAAGCTGCTGATCAGCGCGCATGACGGAAGCATTGAGGACGAGGTCTTCGAAGCGCAGGTCTTGGTGATCGCCAAGTTCGCGGCGCCTGACTTGGAGCTGTTCAGCGCCGAGATGATGGAACGCAGCGCCGGGCAAGTCCGCCCGCTGAGCCTGGACTGAAATTACTGCGCCATTTTCTGCGCGACCAGATGGCGCACCTGCCAAATGGCGCGATGCGACGGCGCAATGGTCTCCGCGCGAACGATAAAGGGCCGCGCATCCTCCAGCTGATCATTGGCGATGAGATAGTTGGCCATTTGCGCCAACAGGTAGACATCGCTGGGAAATGCCTCCAGCCCGGCGTTGAGTTGGCTGATCGCCTGCTCACGGTCGTTGTTGGCCCAAAGAATCCGCGCCAGACCCAATTCTATCTGCGGCGCATCCCCCGCCAGCCGTCGCGCGTCATTCAGCACTTCCTGCGCGCTGTCTTTGTCTTTCCACGACAGGTAGCAGCGGGACAGCTCGATGTAGAGATCGATCATGCCTGGCGCGATTTCGACCGCGCTTTCCAGCAAATCAACATGCGCTTCCGTGGCCTGGCTGTTGCTGCCTAGCAGCAGTTTAATCTCCGCAAACGATGCTTCAAACCCGGGCAGCTTCGCGCTGAGCTCCAGCCGCTGAAGTTCCGATTCCAGCGAATCGTCGAGCTCAGCCAACTGCCCGCGGCAAGCCTGAATGGTTTCGCTGGCAAGCGAGTAATCTTCGTCCGCCAGAGCCAGGTGGGCCAGGAATACGTGGGCGTAGGGATTAGCATCCGTCGCGCCCTTGAGAATATCGTAGGCTGGATTGTGCTCGGGCAAGTCAAGCAGCCGATCGATAATGTCGTCGGTAAATTCGCCAAAGGAATCATTCCGCGCCAGCCGCTCAAAGTGGCTCCATAACTCCGCGTCCTCCAATTCAATCATGTAGGTAAGCGCCAGCTGCAGCGCGCGCAGGTTGTCGGGCGCCAACTCGACATGCGACTTTAGCGCATGCATGATCTCTGCCGGAAGCTGCTCTTCATCCGCGACCGTCTCAGGGTCCACGAAAAGCAGCGCTTCGACATCCCATTCGTGTGTCTCAGCGTTGATCAAAATCTGCGCATATTGCCAATACAGCGCCGGATGCTCGGCGCCGCCCTCCAAAGCGCGTTGGCAAGTATCTATCGCGCTCGAAATCTGCCCGGCCTCAAGCTGAATCTCAATCGCGCGACTCCAAACGCCCGCCTCGGCTTCCGGCGCCAGGTACTGGTTCACCAGGTCGATCGCGCGGTCGCTGAATCCAAGACTGGCCAATCCGGCAGCCGCCGCAGCCGCTCCCCCGGCCATCCGCACTTCAGCATCAAAGGTCTCGGGAACTTCCGGCACAAGCACTTCGCCGTATTCCGCCACTCCTGCTTGCATGACCTGCGCCGTCATCATGCCCAGGCACCAAGCAGCGAATTCGCTTCCGTGGGATTTGCCAAGGCTGGCGACATCGCGAAATTGCTCCAGTCGGTCCGCCTCAAGCCATTCGACATCCCAGAAGCTCAAATAAACATCCAGATTCCAGTAGAAAACAGATTCCAGCAAGCTCTCCAATTCCTGCGCAGCCAGATCCGCGGTCGCGTATTCGATGATCGCCTGTTCATAATTTGGGCCAGCCAAGGACTCCATCAGCTGCGCCGCGACACGCGGTAATTCTTGTACGGTCTCCGCCAGAGAATCATGATGTGTCGTGTACTGTTCCGGCTCACGCTCATCCAGGAGCCCGCTGTCCAACACCAGGTCGAGATCGCAGCCGCTTGATCCGACCTCGAGCCGCCCGCTCAGAACAACATTGTCCGCCAGCCCGGTCAATTCCCAGTCTGCAATTTCAAACTGATAATCAGAGTCGGAAATCTCGCTATTGTCATCGTTAGCGTCAAATCTGGCGAAACAACGATAGACCTTCGCGTCGCGGTACTGCTCCAAAAAGTAAGCCAGGCAAGACGCGAGCCCCATGGCAATTTCGGGCGAGCGCTCGCAGATGACAGGATAGATGCCAATGCGGAATTGTTCCTCGGATTCGATCGACTGCGCCAGGCCGGCCGCGCTGCCAAAGATCGACGTAGGCGCGCCAGCGTCCTGCTCTCGCCTTCCAACTGATTTCATCCGCTCTACAGCGTTAATCATTGACCGCTCCAATCAAAACACCCTGCCGCGTCGACAGGGTGTATTGTAAGTCTGCTACCGCGAAATGAACAGAATCGCCGCTAGCCTGCGACCGGAACCAGGCTGTAGTCGCCGCGGAAGGCGGCATATCGATTCCGCAGCCAACCCTGTCCAAAGTCGCCTTCGACCAGGAACCACCTGCCATCGGCAGACTTGCCCAGTACCGCCAAGGTGGTACCGCCTGGTATTATTGTTACGACGCTATGGCCGGCGCCTGGCCCAGTCCGAATGTTGAGATATGAGGTGTTAACCAGCGCGCGCGGAGTGTTGCCCCTAAGCGCGTCCAGATATCGCTTGACGCCCGAGAAATCGCCGCGTCCAATCGTGTAATTCGAGTTAACCCAGCCATTCCCGGAGGAAGTAGCGACCTCATACCATACAAGGTCTGGCGCGATACCCACAGCCGCCAGCTCGGTGCCGCCCGGTACAGTGAGGATGACGTCATGGCTGATGCCCGGACCTGACCTGATGTTCAGGTAGCCGGTGTTGACGACTAGATGCGGCGTCCCGGAGGGAACATTGGGCTGAGCGGGCGTGGTCGGCAAAACAACGGTCGGTACGCCTGTTCGCGGGATTTCGGTAAAGTTGCCGCGTATGGCTGTGTAGCTCGAATTGACCCAACCAGTCCCGGCTGAAGTCTCCACCTGATACCATTTCCCGTCGCGATCAATGGCGGTGACCAACAGCTTGGTCCCTCCGGGAAGTACAACGAGGACGCTGTGGCCCGCGCCGGGCCCCGTCCTGGCGTTGAGGTAGCTAGTATTCACGACCAGATGCGGGGCGCCGGCAGGAATAGCTGTGCCGCCGCCTAGATTTGCCGGGGCTCCCTGCCAAGGCACTGAAGACCAGTCGCCCCGTTCCACTGTGTAGGAGCCACGCAACCATCCCGTGCCAAAACCGCCCGAGACTTCATACCACTTACGGTCGGTAGAAAGCATCGTAACTGCTAGTGTGGTACCGCCGGGCAAGTTTGTTATTATGTCGTGGCCGGCGCCTGGGCCGGTGCGGATATTTAACCGATAGGTATTGATGACTACATGCGCATCCGAGGCCTGAGCAAGCGCTGCCATTGGCGTCAGCGGCACGAGGAAAAGGCAAGAAATTAACAGCAATATGTGAAACTTCGTTATCCTGAGCATTAGTTCCTCCAGGATGGTCTTATGTACCCTGCATTCGAGTGATTATCGCCTGTCAGTATAGTGCTCGCTTGTTTTACGGGCAAACGAAATGCTGTCGAGTTTGCAACTGCCTTCAGTAAGTGTCCGGCGGGTCGGTCGATAACCGCGCCGGGCAGGATGTCCGCGGTGTTGTTTGCCTTGCCGCTGATTGAGCGCGCAAGATGCGGCTAATGACCAGGAAAAATTGACACAATGCGCTGACTGTGCTAAGATTGCGGCAGGTCGTGAAATACGAAGGGACAGATGATGGTACTAGCCGAACAGCAGCCAGTTGAAGTGATGACCGATGAATCGATATTGAGCGTCACTCCGGCGGCGGTTTCGATCATCCGCAATCTGCTTGAAGAACGCAATATCCCGAATCATGCTTTGCGTGTATTTGTCACTGGCGGCGGTTGCTCTGGCCTGCAGTACGGCATGGCTTTTCAGGAGACGCCAGACGCCGGAGACACTGTCGTCAACCGCGATGGCGTTCGCCTGCTAGTCGACCCCACCAGCCTAATGTATCTGCGCGGGGCGCGTATCGACTACGTCGACAGTTTGATCGGCGGAGGCTTCCAGATTGACAACCCCAATGCCGCCTCCAGCTGCGGCTGCGGCCACTCGTTCAAGTCGGGCGATGAGCAAGCCGCGGACGACGCCCAAGGCTGCGGTACCTGCGGCAGCTACTAGGCGCTTCACCGACGAGCTATCGCTTATCGTCTCAAGGCGCTGATTAGCAGACCTAGCATCCCTATTCCGCCCAATACCGCGATCGGCAGGATCGGCGGTATTTGCAGCGGCGGGTTCTGGATGCCAGCCACAAATTGGATTTGGTCAGTTTGCGACGCGGGCGTGGGCGCGGGCCGTGTAAAAGTCGGCAGTGCGGTAACCACCGCTAGCTCAACAGACAGGGCCGAATCAGCCTGAACTGTAGATATCGCGATTGTACGCTCTGATTCACCATCTCCGCCGCCCGCCAGCAGGTTCTCCGCTTGACCCGGGCGCTCAATATCAGCGGCGTCTTCAATTACCTCAATCAGCGAGCTGTCCCCGATGATTTCAACCAGATCGCCATAAACCCAGCCCCGTCCATTTGGCGAAGCGTCATATTGGAATTCATACCAGCGAAAGTAGTTGCGCAAGACCTGATATTCCGTCGCATCGGCAATAATGCCTAAAATGTTGCTCTCCAGGCTTGGCAAGGCCCTAACATTTATGTTCCCGGCGGTGGAACGGGCTCGCAATCGTACAGCCGGCGGCGGGGTTGGGCTCCGTGTAGCGGTGCTGGTCGCTGGCGGCGGCTCTTGGCCCTCAGGCGTGGGCGTAATGATCACGGCCGCGACGGGGGTGGCGCTGGCCCGCGCTTGCGCCCAAGCAGGCACGGTTTGACACCACAAACATACCAGCCCGGTTACCAGCAAGAGCAAACGAAGCAAAACTCGACCTCAATACAAAAACGCCGGCAGTGACATTACCATGATATTTCATTGACTGCGGTGTATCTACCCTGCTCGGCGACCGCGCTTCGATTGTCCAGCTGATGAACCATAAAGCCCTGGTAAAGTTGGCTGTCCAAGCCGACGACTTTCCAGTTGCTCATTACAAAGGGCGGAACAGTAACGCCGGACGGACAGCGATTGCAATCCGCCGGCAACCACTCGCCATTGTAGCGCCGCGCCAAGTGCAAATGCGTGGCATTGGTCACGCCGCCTAGACATGAAGCGTAGCCCAGGATGTTGCCCGCTTCTACCTGCTGGCCCTCGCGCAGCAAGTCGCTGTGATCGACATGCAGATATAGAATAGTCCAGCCGGTCGCTTCGTCCGAATCTTCATCCAGATCAAGTACCACGACGCCTTCGCCCAACCGAGCGATCGTGCCGCGCGCCAATGCTGTCGCCGGAAAAACCGATGTGTAACATAACCCGCCCTGCCCCGCTTGACGCGGCGGCGTGAAGTCGACGGCCGCCCAGGCGCTGCCGTTGCCCCAGCCGCCGTGGAAACCGCCGGTAAATCGCCACACGTCTCCTGGCGGAAATGGCAGGGTCAAGACCGGTTGTTCCAAGTCAGCCGGAACTGTTTCATGCGCCAGTTGCTCGGGATCGCCAAAGAGTGCTAAGTAGGTCTGGTAAATGCCCGCTTCGCCGCTCGCTTGCCGCCAATCCGCCACGCTCGGCAGCTGCGCCAGCACATGCTGTACAGCCACCGTGCCCGCATTGAGATTCGGTTCATAATAGAGGCGGCTGCCATCGTCAAGCTCAATTATCACCTCGCCGCGATATTTCCAGCCGTAATAACCCTGATTGAGCTGATCGGCCAGCCAGCTAAGCTGATTGTACAGTCCCGCCCTCTGCACTCTGTTGTAGATTTCCGCCCGTCTTAATGGAAACAGCCTCGTTTCCTCATCGATAGCGCTTTGGGTCAGCATTCCTGTCGCGTATTCGAGAACGGCGATGAGGATGCGCGGATCAACGCTATATTCCAATGAAACGCGTTCGACGATTTCGCCGGCGCTGAAACTTCCTGACTCAGTTGACCCGTCGAAGCGGGTCTTGTTCAAATGAACCGTCAACTCTTTGAGGGCGCCTACATGAGAGCTGATAAATCGCTCAACATCAAAGTCACCCGCCGTTATCGAACGCACGAGCAATGAATCGGGCAAGATGCGAAAGGCCGGCGTGTAATCCACCGGCGGCGCCGGCAAGGTGATAATCTGACCAACGTGCAGCAGATTGGGATTGGACAGATTGTTAGCCCGCATCAGCGAAGCCACAGACACGCCATATCGTTCAGCGATTCGCGTCAAAGTGTCCCCGGCCACCACCCGGTGCGACGAAATCAGCGCCGTCGCGACCGGTTCAGGGCCCGTGGCCAGCTTGTTAGCCGGCTCGTTGGCAGTGGCGGCGGCGACTGTCGGCTGCGCGGCGACGTCCTCCGCTGACACCGGCGCAGCCCCGTCGTCATCATTGCCCGCCGAGTCGCTTGCGGTTTGGTCCGTTTGAGACTGGTCCCCGGCAGCCGCCTCTCCGGCTCGCGCCTCAGGTTGGCTCTCCACTTGATGAGAAATTGTGCAGCTGGAGAGTACGACGCCGACTACGCAGACTGCGGCAATCGCGCAAGACAATCGGCATATCAAGCTGAGACTAATGCGAAGTTTAGCAAACATGACTTGGGCGTTCCCGCGAACAACTGTATACTGACTCAGTATTCGCATTCGCGACATCTTATATGGGAGTTAATCATGGCGACAGTTGATGAAGTAAAGAGCATATTTCCAGCGATGGTGGAGCGCTTCATTCCCGAGAAGGCGGACGGCGTTAATGCTACCATTGCTTTTGATTTGAGCGGCGAAAATGGCGGGAGTTTCTGGATAAGAGTGGCGGATGGCAGCGCGGAATCGGGCGAAGGCGCGCAGAGTGACGCCGCCATGACTGTCAAAGCGACGGCGGATGATTGGCACGCTGTGGCCACCGGGCAAATGAACGCGATGCAGGCCTTTATGACTGGCAAGTTGAAGATCATGGGCGATATGGGATTGGCTATGAAGATGCAGACCATGTTTGCGCAGTAGCGCATTTGTCGTGGATCTTAGTCGTCTTCAAAATCTAGACCCAAGGCAGCGACAGTCCTGTTGAATCCTGCTGTGTCCAAGGCCTCGTCAACGACGGCGGCGGCTTCCTCATCCTCGATCATCTCCTCCAGGCTTGTCAGAATATCAAAGGCATGGTTGCCGCCGATCTCGCCCAGCGCCCAGATGGCGGAGAGCTGAATCTCGCGGTCTTCGCTAGTTACCATTTGCCCTACCCGCCGTACGCTTTCGTCCAACTGAATCTGCCCGCAGGCAGTTACCGCTTCAAAGACAACCTCACTGTCGGCGCTGTCCAATTCCTCCAGCAAGATATCACGCCAGACTTTGCTGCAAGTTCGTCCCATAGCAAAGATAGCGCTGATCTTGAGGTCATGATTGCCATCGCTGTAGGCTTCGCGAATCAGACGCTCAACTTCGGGGTGGCTCGAATTGCTTAATGCTTCCAACGCTCGCCGACGGGCTTCCAGCGACTGACTGCGATCGGCATGGATCCGCAACGCGAGACTTTGCGCTTCTCTTGCGGCTTCATCGGGGATATCGCCATATTCCCCAAGCAGAATGAATCGCCCCAACTCCTTTAGCGCAGCCGCGCGAACTATCGAGTCCGGGTCATCGACCGCAAGCGATATCAAGCGATGCATGGTCTCCACGGTTTCGTCCGTCCATAGCAACTCGATGGCGGCCGTTCTCACCAAGCTGTCCTCGTCGTCCAAAGCGCGCAATGCGATCTCGCGGTAATTCATTTCAAACATGGCCTCGCTTGCTTCGATAAGCGCGCGCAAGACTCGGCGCCTGGATAGGGACTGCAGTTGCCGCCATGCCGCTTCCAGGGTCCGCCGTTCAGAAGCGGACAAGTCGCTCAAGCCGTATACAACGGTCGCCGAGACCGCACGCTCCGGCGCTGGGTCAAGCTCGCGCAAGGCCAAAACGACATCGTCGATAGAGGGCTTCTCAAAGCGTTCTTGGTCCAAGGCAGTCAGATGCGCGTCAGTATCGGTCATGAGATGCTCGGCGGATTGATCAGATCATAAACCATGACCAGGCTGCCCAGGATCAGCAGCAATACGATACCGACCTGGTGCACACGCGCCTCGATCTTGGGGTCGACCGGTTTGCCGCGCAGCATCTCGATTAACACGAAAACAATACGGCCGCCATCGAGGGCCGGAATCGGCAGCAAATTGCTGATGCCCAGAAATATGCTAATCAGCGCGACAAAATGCAGCATCAAGCTGGGACCTTCGTGCAAACTGCGTTGCAGGAACTCGCCGCCGATCTTGCTGATGCCGATTATGCTGATTGGCCGCGCGTCCTTGCCACTGAGCGAGCCATCGAGTATACGACCGGGAATGGAAGCGATTACGCGGAAGGTTTCGCCGGTCGTGCGCAAGCCGTAGGAGATCGCCTCCGGGAGGCTTTGCGGCACGGATTCGTTTATGTAGCCGGCATTGGCAAAGCGCGTACCCTCGCCCAGACCAAATTGCGAGCGTATGGCGATGCCAAGTCTGCCCTCGCCTTCCGGTGGATCCGCGTGCGGCGTTACCACTAGCCGAATGATTTCAGCGCTGCCATCGTCAATCTCGCGGTAGATTGTCAGGGGCAGCGGCCTGCCCTGCCATTCGCGCGTGGCTTCCTTTAGCGTAAGCGCTGGATCGCCAGCTGAAGGAATCGAGACTTGATTGATCTGTGTCACCAAGTCACCGGGGAGAATCCCGGCTTCTGCGGCCGGCGACCCTTCAAGTACGCCTAGCACTTGCACCGCGCCGGCGCGCTGCGCGAAATCTGGTTTGACAGTCACGACGTATGATTCGTTTGTCTCCTGGCGCAACAGCGAGAACGCGATCTGCTCGCCAGAATACGCAGCCAGAATGTCGTGGAAGGCGCTGAAGTCGGTAAAGCGTTCGCCGTCAATTCTTTCGATTGCATCGCCCACCCGGGCGCCCGTACCATCGAAGGCAGAACCTTCCGGAATGGCTGCGATTTGGCTGAGTCCGCCCACCGGCATTGACAATCCGATTAAGGCGGCGACGATAAACAAGAGGATCGCCGTGGCGAAATTCGCCAGCGCGCCAGCCGCCATAAAGAAGATTCGACCGGCCGCGGGCGCTTCATTCACGGACATCATGTCGTGTTCGTTTACGCCACGCAGCCGCAACAACTCGCGTTCATAGGCGATAGGAGCCGCTTGCGCGCGCCGCTCTTCCAGGTCGGCACGGTCCCGCTTCACTTTGTCTTCCGTTGTCGGGCCGATCATGTCCTCGCCCAGCGGCCGGACGAAGCCGCCGATCGGCAGCAGGTTGATGGTGAATTCGGTCTCGCGCCAAGTGAACAGTCGTCCTACGCGCGGCGGGAAGCCGATGCCAAATTCCAGCACGTTAATTCCCACGAGCCTGGCGGCGAAAAAATGCCCTAACTCATGAATGATAATCGCCGGAAACAGGACGATCACAAATGCGGCAATGGCGAGCAGAATGTCGTTAGCAGCGGCGGCTGGCATCAGCATCTACGTTCTCTTTCATTTTGCCTTCAATATGCTCACATTATACGGGGCATTGTTCAACTTATGCAAGCAGGCCCGTCCTACACCGCCATCGTTGGCAAGACGTAGGCGCCGGGCCCTGCGCCCGAACGAATAATCTCAATGTTTGCCGACAGCTCTCGTAAATTGTCAGCGACCGCCGCCGCATCGGCTGCCTCACAAATGCAATGGACGTTAGGACCCGCGTCCAAGGTATAGCACACGCGCAGTCGGCCCGCAGTACGCCAACTGCGCACCGCCCGCATCACGCGCAACGAGAGCGGGTCCCAGTAGAATAGCGGGGGGTTGCTGGTCATCATCACCGCGTGCATCAGATTACTGTCTTCTTCGACGATGCTGGCGAAGGCTTCGAAGTCACGACTTACGATCGCCGCTTTGACATCACTAAGCCGCTGTTCCGCGCTCCCCGCCCGCGCCGCTTGCAGAATGCTTGAATCAGCCTCCCTATGCCCCGCGCTCGAGCCCACATGTTTGTGCCGGCGGCTGACGACGGCGATCACATCCACCAGATCCCAGTGGTCGGGATGCGCAAATGTTTCCGCGTAGGAAGTTTCATGCGAGTCGCCCGCATGCCACTCCACAAAACCAGCGGGTATCGAGCGGGCCGCCGAGCCGGAGCCCATCCGCGCCAGCGCTGAAAGCTCGCGTTCACTCAGTTCTGCGCCCGGCGCGGCTACCGCTGCCATGGTGAGCGCGGCAAAGGCGGAGGCGGACGAGGCAATGCCGGTTCCCATTGGGAAGTTGTTCGTTGACGTCACCTGCGCAAACGACTGAATAGCGAGACGTCTGCGGATGACGTCCAGGTGCGCTCTCACACGCTCAAGAGCGCCTTGTTCAGCCGGAGAACCATTGATCTCCAGCGTGTCTGCATCGAATGCTTGGATCCACTCCACGGTCGTGGTCGTATGCAATTCGCCTAAATTCATGCTCAGGGACGAGTTTGCCGGCAGCCTCAAATTATGGTCGCGGTTGCCCCAGTACTTGATGAACGCAATATTGGAATGTGCGCGCGCTCTTGCTATATTGTTTACGCTTGGCAACATCTGTGTGGCTTCCTATTCTACGCGGCGGGACCGCCGACAACCGCCAATCCCATTATCGCCAGCGCGCAGGTCTTGTCCAGCGCAAACAATTTGGAGACCGGCTTGCGTCTCATCAACGGCTTGTTTCTCTCGATGCGTCCGCGGCAATGGACAAAAAATGTCGTGTTTGTCTTCCCGGCCATTGTATTCGACGCCCGCCTCTTTAATTTTGACTCGCTCGGCCGCGTTATCGTTTGCAGCGCCCTTCTGATTTTGACAGCAAGCTCCGTTTACTTGTTCAACGATATTGTCGATCTTGCCGCTGACAGGCAGCATCCTGAGAAGAAGCATCGCCCCATAGCCGCCGGCGTCGTGCCGGTACCCGTCGCCGTTATCGCCGCCGTGTTTTTGGCCTCTGTAACGCTGGTCATTTCATTCGCGTTTGACCGCGATCTGACCGTTATCCTGGTTGCGTATATGCTGCTGCAAGTTGCCTATTCGCTGTACATAAAAAATATCGCGCTGCTCGATATCATGGCGGTATCCGCCGGATTTGTGCTGCGCATTCTGGCCGGCGGCGTCGTTGTTGATGTCACGCTTTCGCCCTGGCTGACGACCTCCGCCGGATTGCTGGCGCTATTTCTGGTCATTGGCAAGCGGCGTCAGGAGCTGCTGATGCTAGGTGATGGAGCGCGCGCCGCCCGCGAAAGCTTCAAACACTACAATCTCCCGCTTCTAGATGAATTGCTGCGCATCGTAACCACCTGTGTTCTCATCACCTACGTCATTTACACCATTGAATCCACGACGATGGTGCGTAACGGTCAGAATCTCGGTCTGCTAACGGCGCCGATTGTGTTTTATGGCATCTTTCGCTACTTATACTTGATCCACGTCGCAGGCGAAGGCAGCGCGCCGGACGAAGTCCTCTTGACCGACCGCCCGCTGCAACTGACGCTTGTCATCGCCATGCTGGCCTATTTCGTCATCCTATACGTTCTGTAACATGCTATGTTGAGCACCAGCAGCGCTCCCGCAAAGGCAATCCTGCTTGGGGAACACGCCGTCGTCTACGGGCAGCCGGCCATCGCCGCGCCCCTGGCGAATCTCCGGGCTTATGTCGATGCTCGTATTACCGCCTTGCCACTGCAAGTGAGTGCTTCTCACGCGGGCGGCGCTCCGTTTTTCTGGTGTAAAGACGAGTCCAACGCCACGAATCCGCTGGAAAGAGCGATAGAATTATGCGCGCGATACTTCGCCGTCAGCGCCCTTCAAGGCGAACTGGCAGTCCGGTCAGATATCCCAATCGCAAGTGGCTTGGGCAGCGGCGCAGCGGGCTCGGCCGCCTTGGCGAGAGGAGTAGCCGCCCTGCTCGGTCGTGAGTTGCCGGATGAAGATCTAAACGCGATTGTATACGAAGTCGAAAAGCTGCATCATGGCACACCCAGCGGGATCGACAACACCGTTGTCGTGTACGAAAGGCCGATTTACTTTGTGAAGGGCCGGTCAACTGACTTTATCAAAATCATCCGACCCCTCACCCTTGTGGTCGCGGATACCGGCATCCCGTCCCCTACTCGCGATGCAGTCGCTGATGTGCGCGACCAACTGAAGCGTCGTCCCGGTCAGACTCAGGACCTGTTCGAGCGAATCGGCGCGCTCGTTGAGCAGGCCCGGGCAGCAATCGAGACGGGCGATCATCAGCAGCTGGGCGAGCTTATGCTGCAGAATCATTCGCTGCTGCAAGCGCTTGACGTTTCTTCCGCGTTGCTGGACAGGCTGGTCGAAGCGGCAATGCGCGGCGGGGCCTATGGCGCCAAGCTATCTGGCGGCGGGCGCGGGGGCAATATGATCGCGCTGGCGTCGCATGATACCCAAGCGTCGATTGCGGAAGAGCTGCGGCGGGCCGGCGCCAAGCGGATCTTTGTCTCGTCCGTGGGAGCGGCATCATGACTGTACTGATAAAGCTCGGCGGCTCGCTGGTAACGGACAAACGTCGAGCGCGATCGTTCCGCCGCGAAATTGTGCAAGAAATCGCGCAACAGATTGTCGAGCTGCGCGCGGCGCGTCCGGAGACTCGTATCGTCATCGGCCATGGCAGCGGGTCATTTGGCCACTTTGAAGCGGAGAAACACAATACGGCAGAGGGCGTCTATTCCACGGCCGATCGCTTGGGCTTTGCGAAGGTCGGCGCGGTCGCTACCGAGCTCAGTCACTTGATTCTGGGCGAGCTGCTGGCCGCCGGCTTGCCCGCTGTACGGTTTCAGCCCTCCTCCATGCTAGTCACGCGCGACCGCCAATTGCAGACAATAATTGTAGAGCCGCTTTTGCTGGCGCTGGAACAGCAGCTCATACCCTTGGTGCATGGCGACATCGCGCTTGATAGCGTGATCGGAGGCGCAATCATGTCGACCGAAGCGCTGTTTGCCGGTCTGGTTAAGCCGCTGCGAGCGCGTCAGATTATTCTGCTCGGCGATGTCGATGGCGTCTTCGACGAAAGCGGCGCGCCAATCGCCAGGATCACGCCCGAGTCGTTTCCACGGATCGCGCCCCTGCTCGGCGGATCCGGCGGCGTAGACGTGACCGGCGGTATGCTGCAAAAGGTGACGGAGATGATCGGCTTGGCACATACCCACCCCGGCCTGGAAATCGTGATCGCCAACGGCAAGGTCAGCGGCATCCTGCTAGACCTGCTGCTTGATGGCGCGGCGCGCGGAACAAGGATATGCGCGCAGTGATGGGCTAGTTGGCTGCAATCAAAGCATTAAAGAGTAGCGGATAAAAACCGTAGGCATCAAATCGAAGGTTGCGTAGATCAGCCCGCGCGGCTGTGAGACGAACTGGCTCTCGAATTGGCAGAATCAGCGCCTCGTCCATTATCTTGGCTTGACTGTCATAGACCAGCGTTCGGCGCAGCTGGCTGTCGGTCGTGTGCATTGTGCTAAGGAGCAGACTCTGCAATTCGTCAATTGGCGCCAGAGATGACGCATAGAGCGAGTCCTGAAGAAACACTCTGGACAAAATATTCGGATCGATTCCGTGCTGATCTACTGGCAAGAGGTCGTATTCTCCGCTCCGGACCAGGCTGCGCAATCGCGACCGGCCGGGAACCGGTTCGATCTGCAGCGCAACGCCCAGCGCCTGCCACTCCTGCTGCAGCATCGAGGCCACCGCCGGCAGCCCGCCCCAGGGTGGAACCACCGCCGACAGCGTAAGCGGATCGCCATCTCGGTCAACCACCCCGTCGCCATCGCTGTCTATGTAACCGGCGTCGGCGAGCAAGGCTTGAGCGGCTGCTAGATCATACGCGAATTTGTCAACATAACCGGTATGTGAGAAGCCAGTGCTGGTCGCAAGCGGCGCCCACGCTACAGGCGAGAAGTTGAAGAACACACGGTCGCTGATGGCAATTCGATTTGTCGCCAGCAACAGAGCCAATCGCACCGAAGGACTGCTGATGTGTTCACGCGCGGTATTAAAGAGAAAGTGGACGGACAGCCCCGGGATATCCACCGGCAAGACTTGCACACGGCTATTGCCCGCGAGAGTCTGCGCATCGACGGGCGACAAGTCGTCCAGCACGTCAAGCGATTCGCTTAGCGCCGCCAGCGCATCGGCCTCGCGCCCGGCGCTTAGCACAAACTCGACGCGCGTGATCTCGTCGCCGGAAAGCGGCTCGTAAATCTCTGGGGATACCCGATAATCCCCGAATCGGCGCAGTGCGATTCGCTCACCGGGCAGATACTCCTCGAACTGGAAGGGGCCGGTACCCGCCTGATGGAACTGAAAGCGCAAGGAGTCATACGAATCGAGCGCGGCCGGGCTGGCGATACCAAGGAAGGGCTGCGACAGGCCGTCGAGCAAGCCCGGAAATGGCGACGCGAGAATCAAGCGAATCGAGTGGTTGCCGGCAACTTCGTATTGGGTCAATGGCCCCAGCAGATCGCGCGCCAGCGACTGTGGCATCGCTGCGTCAAATATACGCTCAATATTGCGGCCCACCGCGGCGGCGTCAAAGCGGCTGCCGTCGTGAAAAACGATATCTCTGCGCAAGGTAAAGGTATAAACCAGCCCGTCAGGCGATACATCCCAATCAGTAGCGAGGCCCGGCACAAATTCATGGCCATCGGCTTTGCGATATACGAGCGTATCGTACACCTGGCGGAAGATCATTCCCGCTTCGGCAGCTTCGGCATGATGCGGATCGAGAATAGGGATATCCGCAGTCAAGCCATAGCGCAGGCACTTTTGATCAGCGTCACAGGGAAGCTCGACTTCACCCGTGCCGCAGCCGGCCAAAATCATGACAGCCAGGACGCAGCCGGCAATGCGCCAAATCCTGGCTATCAGCGCGCCAGGTATGAACTTCGACATGAGACGCATTGCTCGCTGGGAATCGGGCCTCAGCATACTAGCCCGCTGCCCGTTGAGGCCGTCGCCGCTCCAACTTTTCCGAGACATCACAGACACTGTACAATTAAGTAGTGATTGCGTAGCTTTACATTATAAACGCTAGTCCCTCCCTTCATGGAGCGGGCAGGATGAGACATGGTACGCATTCCGCAATTCAGGGAGGCAGGCGCTTCGGAGTCCTACGGCATCGTGCCGGTTTGGAGACGGCTCAGCCTTCTGTTCATATTCCTGTCGGCGGTCTGCGGGTTTATGGTCATTGCCGGCGAGGCGCTGACGATAGCGCTCGATGCAGACTTGAGCCGCGCGCTCTCCTTGATGTTAGCGGCACTACCTGTGATCTTGTGGCTGCTGATCGCTGTGTTGCCAGAGTTTCGCGTGGAGCGTCCTCGCCGCCGGCTGATCGGTGTAGCGGTCGTATCAGGCTTCACCGCCTCCGCCCGTGGTCTCCCGCTCGCGCAGGCCTTCTTCGTGGTAGATCAGTGGTTGCCGCTGCAATCTGTTTTTCAGCGCATCGTCGGCTTCACGCTTACAGTAGGAATGCTAGACGTCGGGCTCAAATTCGTCGTACTGCGTTATCTGATTTATCCGCAAGCCTTGCGAGTTCGCAGTGATGCTGTGGCATACGCCCTGGCCTCGGCGATCGGCTACAGCTTTTATCTGAGCCTGGAATTGGTCTGGCGCTTGGAGCCAACCTGGAACCATGCGGCAATCTACGTTTTATCCAGCTTCACTATTCAAGCGGCTGCAAGTTTGTACATCGCGCTGGGCATAATTGAGTCATATTTTGCGGACGCCTTCCCCCTCGTCTTGCCTGTAAATCTGCTCGTAGCCGCGCTAATCGCCGGTCTAGCGCAGGCGCTCTTGCCCGGGCTCTTGAGTGGGCCGCTGAGCCAGGCGGGCAGCGCCGATCGGCCGCTATTCGGCCTGGTGTTACTTTTGGCCGCCTCAATCGCGTCTGTTGGAGCGGCGTATTTTCTCTATGCATATTCTGAGCGCCGGGAGCGAGAAGCCTATGTGAGCCATGAGGGCGCCGATGGCATTTGAAACTGGACGCTCGCCCGCGGTTCAAATCACCCCGCGCCAACGATGGTCAATAGCCTTCAGTTATATGCTGATCGTCATCGGACTATTGCTAGGCGTCAACCAGCGGGATAGCTTGCTCAATCAAACCAGCCTGTACAGCAATAATACCGCCGGCATATCCGCCAGTTATCCGGCGCGCTGGCTGCTCGATGAGTCCCAAGACAACGTTTTTCGCATTCGCGATATGTCGCATCTCGGCTTCAAGACGACGATCGAAGTTCGGTCGCTGCCAGTCGGCGCGGACGGCGCTGAACGCAACTTGCTTGATCACTTGAGCCTGCAACGGTCCCAAGTCTTCATTGACTACTCCGTCTTGGGATATGATACATTTCGCTTGCCGGACGACTCGCAGGCAGTCAGCATGGCCTATACATTTGTGTCGCGGCACGCCAGCCCGTTCCTTGAAGGCGTTTCATCCGTCGTCAACGGCTTGGATATTCTAACAATCCGGCGTGGACAAGCGCTCGTCGTTTCTTTTCGCGCGGAATCCAGCCAATACGAGCGCGAACTGCAAACCTTCTATCGCTTTATAGAGACTCTTGAATTCTGATGAATCCGCGAGCGCTAAAGACTGGCGCATCAGTCTCAATTGCTGTCCTGTTGTTCCTGTTGCTAGCGCTGTCTTCCGCTCAAGGCAGTTTGGACTTGGGCCTGGAGCGGATCAAGCGAGCCACGGTATTTGTCTATCAGGCCGAGACGGCCGGCAACAGCTTGATCGTCACCTGCATCAGCACCGGTACCTTGATAAGCGCGGACGGACTAATCATCACCAAGGCGAACGGCGTCGTGCCCAGCCAGCAGTGCAATGGCGATAATCTTATCGTCTCGCTCAACGTGGACTTGGCGGAACCGCCTATTCCCAAGTATCGAGCGGACATTGTCACTCACGACGCCGGATTGGATATCGCTTTGCTGCGGATTGCGCGTGAGTTGGACGGAAGGCTGGTCGCCCAAGGTGAATTGCCCGTGCTGCCATTCGTCGCGGTCGGAAATTCAGACGACGTTGCGATAGACGATAACTTGATTGTGATGGGTTATCCGGATATTGGCAACGGACCAGTGGCATTTTCGCGCGGCACCGTGACTGCCTTCCTCAAAGAACCACTCACGGGATCGCGGACCTGGTTCAAGACGCGCGCGGAGATTCCGGGCACGATGGCTGGCGGCGGCGCCTACAACACGGCGGGCGAGCTGATTGGCATTCCAACCAATGCGCCTCTGGCCGGTTCCGCAGCAGCTTCCAACTGTCGTTATCTAAACGATACCAACAGCGACGGCCTGGTCAACAGCAGCGACCGCTGCGTACCCACTGGCGACTTTATCAGCACGATTCGGCCGATAGCTTTGGCGCAACACTTGATTCGCGGCGCTCGCCTGGGCCTGAACGTCGATGCGACGCTGGGCGTACGCGAAGCCGAACCACCCCGAAATCCGCCTTTGGTATCCCGCCTTTTTGTTGCGCCTTCGGTGCGCGGCGCTATGCCATCAACTGTGGTTGGCTCGCTGCCTTCCAATACGCGAAATCTCTACCTCTTCTTTGACTATGACAACTTTTCAGCCGAAACTGTCTACGAATTGCGCGTTACGCGCGACGGCATTCCCGATACGACCTTTAGCTTGCCCCCCGTGCGTTGGAGCGGCGGCGAACGCGGATTGTGGTATATCGGAGCAAGAGAGCAAGCCTGGGCCAACGGAGCCTACGAATTCACGCTGCTTGTGAACGGCGCGGGCGTCGGCGCCCAGAAGATCATCATCGGCGGCGGCGCGGAGGACCGGGCGCATTTCAGCGACATCGTCTTTGGAACGCTTGATCAAGCCGGTAATTTGATTGGAAATGGCTCTATCGTCCCGCTGGGCAATATCGCCTTTGCCCGCTTCCTCCACGCGAATATGGCTGCGGGTAGGCCCTGGTCCGCGATTTGGTATTATGCCGGCGCGGAATTCGCTCGCACGAGCGACGCCTGGTCGGACGACGCCTTTGGCTCAAAGGTCATCAGTGTTGATCCTGCCGGCGGTTTGCTGCCGGGCGAGTATCGGCTGGAGCTGTACTTAGATGGCGCGCTCTCGGCTACATCCGACTTCTATGTCGCTGGCGAGCAGGGATCACCGCTGCCGCGCATATTCAGCAATTTGCGTTTTACCAGCGCCGATTCCTTGGCGGAAGCTCGCAACGGCTCCTCTGCCTCCAGTTACCCGTCTTCGATTCCAGCGCTCTTTGCGCTCTTTGATTGGCAGCGGATCACAGCCGGCACGCCCTGGACAGCAAGCTGGCTGGTCGACGACCAGGAGTTTTTCCGCTATACGCAGCCATGGCTGGCGCAAGAATCGGGTACTGACTTCGCGTTTGTCCTGCCAGACCCGCCGGACGGCAATTATCAGTTGCAGTTATTGGTGAATGAATTGCTGCTGCTTGAACAATCTGCTGTCGTCGGCATCGGCCAATTGCCTATCGACCGCTTTGCCGAGATCCAAGGGACAATTCTCACTGGCAGAGTGATAGACGCTGCAACGCAGCAAGGTATTCCCAGCCTGACCATTGTGTTAATCAGCGAAAACTTTGACGCCAGCGAATTCGTCTGGAACCAGGAGCAGGTGGTGGCGCTGGCGACGACCGATCGCAACGGCGAGTTTCAGTTTGCCCGCCCGCTGGCATTTGATACGCCTTACAGCGTGGTTATTGAAGCGGAGGGCTATATCCCCAACTTCGCTGATGTATTTGACTTCGATCCCAACCAGACCAGCGTAGACATCACGATCGAAATGGTGCGAGGCTAGAAGTGGCCCGCAAGACGCGCTTGGACCTCTTGCTGGTGGCGAGAAACCACGTTAGCTCTCGCAGCAAGGCGGCGGCCCAAATAATGGCCGGCGAAGTCACGGTCGATGGCAGACTCGTTGACAAGCCCGGCAGCATGGTCCGCAATGACGCTGAAGTCAGGCTGAAGGCCAAACCCCGCTATGTCGGGCGCGGCGGGCTCAAGCTGGAAGCGGCGCTGGCGGCTTTTCCCGTCGCCGTGGCCGGCGCGGTCTGCGCTGATGTGGGCGCGAGTACCGGCGGCTTTACTGACTGCCTGCTGCAGCACGGGGCGGCCAGAGTCTACGCCATTGATGTAGGCAGCGGCATCCTGGATTATCGCTTGCGCATTGATAAGCGCGTCCGCCTGCTGGAGGGCAGGAACGCGCGCCATCTGGATTCGCTGCCGGAGCGCCCTTCCCTGGTGGCAATTGATGTCTCTTTCACCTCTATCCGTTTGATTCTGCCAGCGGTAAAGCGTTGGTTAGCCGCCGAAGCTGACATCATCGCGCTGGTGAAACCGCAGTTTGAGGTTGGCAAAGGCGAGGTCGGCAAGGGCGGCATTGTACGCAGCCCTCAACTTCGGCGTCGGGCGCTGCAAGGCGTCGTTGAATCTGCTGAATCGCAGGGCATGACCAGCGCCGATGTCATCGCCTCGCCCATAACAGGCGCCAAAGGCAATGTCGAGTACTTGCTCTGGCTGCGGCTGACGAAAGCCCCCATCGACACCGCGCGCGTATCCAGCAAGATCGACGCGCTATTCGCGGCGCCGGAGTAGCTTGCCCTACTCCAAGTCCCTGTCATGCTTCATAATGGGATGACTGCGCCGCACACACTGGTGCCCCGATGACAATCGAGCATATCCGAAACTTTTGCATTATCGCCCATGTCGATCACGGCAAGAGCACGCTGGCCGATCGCCTGCTGGAATTGACGCAGACCGTGAGCGAGCGCGATATGCAAGAGCAACTTCTCGATAGCATGGCGCTCGAGCGCGAACGCGGCGTTACCATCAAGGCCTCCGCCGTCCGCATGCTGTACACCGGGGACGACGGCATCCAATACACCATCAACTTGATCGACACGCCCGGCCACGTAGACTTCACTTATGAGGTGAGCCGCGCGCTGCAAGCCTGCGAAGGCGCAGTCCTGGTCGTGGACGCCAGCCAGGGCATCGAAGCGCAGACTTTGTCAAACGTCTACCTGGCGCTGGAGCAAGATCTCGAGATCCTTCCCGTCATCAACAAGATCGACTTGCCGGCCGCGCAGCCCGATGAAGTCGCGCGCGAAGTGGAAGAATTGCTCGGTTCCTCAAGCGACGAGCTGCCCCGAATCTCCGCCAAGAATGGCATCGGCGTATTAGATCTGCTTGAGACGATTATCGCGGAGGTGCCGCCGCCGACCACCAATGCGCAGGAGAGCCTGCGCGCGCTTGTATTTGATTCTCACTATGACTCGTACAAGGGCGTAATCGCCTATGTGCGGGTTGTCGACGGCGGTGTCAATCGGCGCGACCTGCTCAAGCTATTTGCCACCGGCGCCCGATTCGAGCCCGTTGAAATCGGCGTCTTTGATCCGGTGATGCGTACAGTGGACAGCTTGAAAGCCGGCGAAGTCGGTTATATCGCCACCGGCTTGAAGACCGTGCGCGAGTGCCGAGTCGGCGATACCATCACGCTGGCCCGCAGCGGCGCCGAGCGTCCCCTGCCCGGCTACGAGCAAGCCAAGCCCATGGTCTTCGCCGGCATCTATCCCACCAATAACGAAGATTACGGCGACTTGCGCGACGCGCTGGAAAAACTTCAGCTCAACGATGCATCGCTCACCTACCAGCCCGAGACCTCGCAAGCGCTCAATTTCGGTTTCCGCGTGGGCTTTCTGGGCCTGTTCCATATGGAGATCATTCAGGAGCGCCTGGAACGCGAATACGATCTTGATATCCTGGCGACGGCGCCCAGCGTCGAATACCGCGTATTAAAGCGCGACGGCGAAACCCAGCTTATCGACAGCCCGGCCCTGCTGCCGGACGAAGGCGCCATTGAAGAGATTCACGAGCCCTGGATGAAGATTCAGATCTACGTCCCACAGAAGTACATCGGGGCCGTGATGGAGCTGGCGATCAAGAAACGCGGCGTATACGACACCACTGAATATCTCGATGCCACGCGCGTGATTCTCCACTTCGATATTCCGCTGTCCGAGATCATCATCGACTTTTACGACAAACTCAAAAGCGTGACGCAGGGTTACGCCAGCCTCGACTACCAGTTTCATGAGTATCGCGCTGGAGATCTGGTCAAGGTCGAAGTGCTGGTAAACGAAGACCGCGTTGACGCCCTCGCCATGATCTGCCATCGCGATGACGCCTACCACCGCGGCCAACGCCTGGTGAGCCGGCTCAAGACGCTAATTCCGCGACAGATGTTCGTCGTGCCGGTTCAGGCGGCTGTCGGCAAACGCGTCATTTCGCGCGCCAACGTGAAAGCAATGCGCAAAGATGTGCTGGCCAAATGCTATGGCGGCGATGTGACGCGCAAAAAGAAATTGCTCGAGAAACAGAAAAAGGGCAAGAAACGGATGAAAATGATAGGGTCCGTGGAAGTCCCCCAGGAAGCGTTCATGGCGCTGCTCAGCCTGGATGAATAAGACAGCCTACTATTCGCCGGAACTTTCTCGCAGCATCTTCCAGAGATTCGCCAAGCCCCAGCGCGACAGCCATTCGCGCGCCAA
>JAGWBC010000012.1:22303-26573 GCA_021296115.1 Anaerolineae bacterium
GCAATCGCGCTGCCCTGCTCGACATCGGCATTTTCAGCTAGATCGGGGTAACTCAGGACGACAACGCTGGCATCGACGCCGCGACTGCAGCGAATGCGCTCCGCAATATCAGCGGCAAACTCTCGCAGGGAAACCTCCGCCGCATCGACCGCAAAATCCTCGAAGGCCTGCTGCGGGCTGTCGTAATTTGTCGCGGTCAGAACCTCGGATGCATCCTTCCAGCTAGCGCTGATAACGCCGGGCAAGCCGGCCTCGGTCACATGCACGCGAAGCTGGCGCCCCTGAACATACTGCCAGACGACATCTTCCAGCGTCGCATCGTCAACGCCAAAGATATGCTCGCCAACCTGTGATTCCAGCCTGCCCTGCATTCTGTCGATTAATCGCGCGGCCTTGGCTTTGCTGTCGGCCTTGGCTGTGATCCGAATATCAACGCTGCCGTGATGCGCGGCCAGCCCAACGCTGGGGTTGGTTTCGCTTAGAATATCACTGCCGATTTGATCGTCAAGCGAGCTTTCGCCGATGCCCGCCGTTCGCAGGATGCGCGCTACGATAACGCCCAGTTCATACCGCTTGAGAAGGTAGGGAACGACTGTCTCCGTGATCAGGAATTTCATTTCCCGCGGCACGCCGGGCACGCCAATCACAACGCCCCGTTCCGATTCCACGATGAATGAGGGCGCGGTGCCTACCGGGTTCTCGATCAGCATGGCGCCCTCGGGCAGATAGGCCTGCTGACGATTGTTCTCGGTCATCTTGGAGCCAAAACCGCGAAATCGTTCCGCGATCGTGTCGTAAAGCGACTGATGAAATTCAAGGGGCCGGCCAACTGCGTCCGCCACCGCTTGCCGCGTCAGATCATCCACTGTTGGTCCCAAGCCGCCGGTGGTAATGACATTCTCGGCGCGATTCAAAGCGTCAGAAATGGCATCCGCTATTCGCCCCAGGTTGTCGCCCACGGTCGTCATGAAAAATTCATTCACGCCGATGTCGCGCAATTGCCGGGCCAGAAAGACAGAATTGGTATCCGTAATCTCCCCCACGAGCAACTCGGTGCCAATGGCGATGATCTCCGCATTTGGATTATCAGGCATGCCGTTCCCATCATCTAAGCGACCGCGTGAGCGCCCGCAACGAATTCTACATCATCGCGACGAGTTCTTTGCAATTTCAAAAATAGACGCTATAATGACCACTATAAAAGTATCTTGCTGTCAAGTAGGGTATTTGTGCAGAATTACCAATCTTTTCGTCAAACAGTAGATTCGAACGGAGGTTCTCGTGGCTGGTGTCACTTTCAATCATGTTTCAAAGGATTTCGGTGATCAACGCGTTGTATCCGATCTGAACATTGAAGTCCAAGACAAGGAGTTTCTGGTCTTCGTCGGGCCGTCCGGCTGCGGCAAGTCCACCAGTTTGCGGATGTTGGCAGGCTTGGAAGAGATTACCGAGGGCGAAATCCTGATCGGTGATCGCGTGGTCAACAATGTCGCGCCGAAAGACCGCGATGTGGCCATGGTGTTCCAGAGTTACGCCTTGTATCCGCATATGACCGTCTATGATAACATGGCATTCGGTCTCAAGCTGCGCAAGACGCCAAAGAAAATCATTGATGAGCGCGTGAATGAGGCTGCCAACGAATTGGGCATCGGCCACTTGCTGGATCGCCGCCCCAGGCAGTTGTCGGGCGGTCAGCGTCAGCGCGTGGCTGTTGGCCGCGCCATCGTACGCGAACCGGCGGTCTTCCTCATGGATGAGCCGCTCTCCAATCTCGATGCCAAGTTGCGCGTAGAAGCGCGTTCCTTCATTAGTCGCCTGCATCAGCGGCTGGAGACGACCTTCATTTACGTGACGCATGATCAGGTCGAGGCGATGACGATGGGAACGCGGATCTGTGTGCTCAACGAAGGCGAGCTGCAGCAGATTGACTCGCCCTTCAACTTGTACCATAACCCGCATAACGTCTTCGTCGCTGGTTTCATCGGCAGCCCGTCAATGAACTTCTTTGACGCGATTCTCAAGGAAGACGGTGATTCCCTGGTGGTTGACACCGGCGCCTTTACACTGCCTGTGCCGGAGAGCAAAACTGATTCCTTCCGCAGCCACGCGGGCATGGAAGTCATTTGCGGCATCCGCCCCGAAGACATCCACGACACAAACTACTTGCCGCAGGGCATCATCCCGGCGAACCTCTCGACCCAGGTTGAGGTCGTGGAACAGATGGGTAACGAGGTAATCATTTATCTGGAGGCCGGCGGCAAGAACTTCATCGCGCGTACCGATCCGCGTACGGGCGCCACAGTCGGCCACGAGATGGGCGTTACCTTCAATCTCGATAACATGCACATTTTCGATTCCAACACCGAGCAGTCGCTGGCCTACGATTCGAAGGTCAAAGCGGGCATGTAATCGGCTTGAATCCGAGCTGAAAGAGCAATCGAAAAGAGCCACCTTGTTGTGGCTCTTTTTTTGTGACTCTCCGATATCGAATTATGCTGTAGCGCTCATTTGACCAGCGGGCGGAACTTATATCCGTAGACGATGATGCCTCGCGCGCCGTCCGTCGTTAACTTGCGCGTCACCATCTCAACCCGGTCGCCAATATTTACGCCGGCGTCCACATCGGTCAGTTGAGCCGTAATCAGATTGCCGCCCGCCACACGCACCAGCGCCAGATAATAGGGCGCCTGCGCCTCAAAACCCTCCGGTGGATCTTGCACAAGCGTGAAGCTGTAGACTTCGCCCTGAAGCGATTCCGCCTCATTGCCGAGGCGCTTGACCAAGGGGCTGCCTTCGCCGCGATTGACCGTCACTGCAGCAGCCTCGCCGGCTCGCGTTTGATCGGCTTGAGCCCGTTTCGACCGGCAGCTTTGTCGGAGTCCGGCCTTACTATCGCGACTATCGCGCGCGCTTCATGACGCGCCAAGCCTTCAAGCCGATAGCGCAGTTTCCTGTTTCGCCAATACTTCGCAACCTGCATCGGTTTGCTCCTCACCCCTGATTCGCTTGACCACACTGCTCTCAGTCTAGGAATGCGGAGCTATCAGAAGCTATCTTGATAGGACTTGACAGTTGCAGAGCCTATCAGCTTATTCCGGTATCGCGCTCAATACGTGAGTGACAGCGGTTGATCCCAAACCGCCAAGGTTTTGCGCCAGCGCCGTCTCCGCGCCGGCGACCTGATTATCGCCCGCCTCGCCGCGCAATTGCAGCGTTGCTTCAACAGCCTGATAAACGCCGGTCGCGCCGCTGGGATTGCCGCGACTCTTCAAGCCACCAAAAGTACATAAGGGCAATTCGCCGCCCAGGGAAATCTGTTCACCGTCAGCTTGCGCCCAAGCCCAGCCGCTGCCTCGTTCGCTCAATCCCATCGCCTCAAGCGCCAGGGCGGTCAATATCGTATAGCCATCGTGGAGTTCCAGCAGGTCGAGGTCGCCGGCCGCCAATCCGGCTTGGTCCAGCGCCTGAGCCGCCGATCGTTGCACTGCGGCGAAGTGAAGCGGATCTCGTCGGTCTTGCAGCATGAGCGTATCTGTCGCTACGGCACTGCCGGCGACCAGCACCGGCTTGGGCGCCAGATCGACAGCTTCGTCGGCCGGCGCCAATACCAGAGCGGCAGCCCCATCGGCATCGGGCGCGCTGTCAAAGAGGCTGACCGGCTCGGCAAGCATTGGCGCCTTTCCAAAGGAACCAGGACGCAGCAGATTGCGATACATGGCTTTCCGGTTACGCGCGCCGTTGCGATGGGCGTTGATGCTGAAGCCCTCGAACTGCGCCAGCTCGACATCGTGTTCAACCATGTATCGGCGCATCAGCAGGCCCGCCATAGCGGTCAAGGTCGCGCCGTTTACCGTTTCGTAATCGGCGTTCAAGCTGACGCTGCGAGCGGTATTGCGGGCCAATCCCACAACATCGGTGGCTTTCTCGACTCCGAGCACCAGGACGGTTTTCACCGCGCCCGCCGCCACCGCTAAGTACCCGGTCCGCAGGGCGACACCGCCGGAGGCATCGCCGGCCTCACAGCTGAAGCTCTCTATCCCGGCCAGACCCAGGTCCCCGGCGATCAAGCTGCCCAATTGCGTCTGCTGGTTATAAGTCGCGCCATAAGCGTTGCCGACGTAAAGCGCGTCGGCGGTCGCCAGGCCGGCGTCTTCCAGGGCAAAGCGCCCGGCTTCTTCAGCCAACTCGCCGATGGACCGCGACCAGTGTTCCCGAACCGGCGTCATCCCGACGCCGACAATTGCCACAGATTTCATGCCTCAGTCCTTTA
>JAGWBC010000012.1:26659-36786 GCA_021296115.1 Anaerolineae bacterium
CGCAAATCGAAGGCATCCGAGCCGGCGCCGCTGCCGTAGCTTGCCATCAAGATACGGTCGCCGGGCTGCGCTGCGTCCAGGATCGCGGTCAAGCCAATCATGCAGGAACCTGAGTACACGTTGCCAATCTCGTTGGCAAGCAAGCCGGCCCGAATTTGCTCGGTAGTGAATCCGAGCAATTTGGCCGCGCGCGCCGGAAATTTGACATTCGGCTGATGAAAGACCGCGTAGTCGTAATCAGCCGCTGTCGTATTCATCATGTCCATCAGGGCTGACGCAGCGCTGATCGTATGCGCGAAATAAGCCGGTTCGCCGGTGAAGCGGTCGCCATGGCTGGGATAGGATTCGCCGGCCCGCCGCCAGAAATCAGGCGTGTCGGTGACGTAACTGTAACTGCCCAGAAACACCGCGTAACTCTCTTCGGCCGGGCCCAGCAAGAAGGCCGCCCCGCCGGAGCCCGCCGTGTACTCCAAGGCGTCGCCCGGCCGTCCCTGCGCGGTGTCCATGCCGATGCTGAGGATGTACTGCGTCATGCCACTGCCGACTAGACCGATGGCAGCTTGCACCGCTTCCGACCCGGCCTTGCAGGCGAATTCCCAGTCGGCCGCTTGGATATTGGGCGATGTGCCAATACTCTCGGCGACAATTGTACTGGTGGGCTTCACGGCGTAAGGGCGGCTCTCGCTGCCGACCCAGACCGCGCGGATATCGTTGGCGTTGATACCGGCGCTGATAATTGCGTTGCGCGCCGCTTCAATGGAGCCGGCAACCGCCTTTTCCTTCACCGGCGATCCGCCCCTTCCGCCGGTCCAGATCCGCGCGATTTCGGTGCCCGGCAGTCGGTATCGCGGGATATAGGCGCCGTAACCGACTATGCCAACCGCGCGATCCGGCCGCATCAACCATTGTGTTTGCCCAGTCATGTTTCTCGCTTCCGTTCGTTTACAATTTCTTTAGCGCGCTCCAAGCGAATGCAGTCTTCGTCGATCAACTGACGCGCGACTGCTTGCGCGTCTGCTCCAATTGCGCCGGCCGCCAGCGCCAATTGCCGAGCGTGCAGCCGCATATGCCCGGCCTGAATGCCATCGGTCGCCAGCGCGCGAATGGCGGCGAAGTTCTGCGCTAATCCCACCGCCGCCGCCACTTCCGCCAGTTCTCGCGCGGATTGCACACCGAGCAGCTTCAGCGCAACTTTGGCGCCGTGATGCACCCGCGTCGCCCCGCCGACGATTCCAGTCGCCAGCGGAACTTCGATAGCACCCTGCAGATTGCCGGCTTCATCTTTGCGCCAGCGCGTCAAGCTTCTGTATCGTCCGTCCCGCGCGGCATAAGCATGCGCGCCAGCTTCCACAGCGCGCCAATCATTGCCGGTGGCCAGCATCACGGCGTCGATTCCGTTCATGATGCCTTTGTTATGCGTGGCGGCGCGATAGGGATCGACCTCGGCGAAGACCGCCGCTTCCACGATGGCATCCACCACTTGCTCGCCCGTCGCAGAATCAGTCGCCAGCGCCTGCGCCGGAATCATTCCGCTGGCGCGCGCCAGCCGGCGATCGCTGAGATTGCTCAGGATACGCAGATTGACCCGACCGCCAGTCATGCGCTTTATCAAAGGAGCAACCGCTTCCAACGCGCTGTTGATGGCGTTGGCGCCCATGGCGTCTCGCGTGTCGTAAAGCAGATGAACGACCAGCATATCCCCGATGGCAGTTGCCGGGAATGAGCGCGCTTCGAGATCCAGCGCTCCCCCGCCGCGCGCTGCGATGCTTCCTCCGCTATCGTTAACAGCGCGCAGAATTTCCTGCTTTCGCGCCAGCAGACGCGCCCCGGCGTTTTCGAAGTCCGGCAGGTCCAGCACTTGCAGCTGCCCGATCATGACTGACTCGTCGCTGCTCGCAGTAAATCCGCCGGATTCTCTGAAGAGCTTGGCGGCATAACTGCAGGCGGCTACGACCGACGGCTCTTCGATGACCATCGGCGCCAGGTAGTCGCGCGAATTGATCAGGAAGTTTGTCGCCAGCGCGAAGGGAAGACTGTAGCGACCGATGACGTTTTCGATCATCAGATCGGCCTGCGAAGGCGTAAGCCCGGAATCGGATAAGGCCTGTACATCAGCTTCGCTCAGCTGCGCCCAGGCTGCGGCAATCGCCTGCCTCTCCGCAAGCGTCTTCTTGTAGAACTGCCCGATAGCAGAGCGCTTTACTTCATCCATGCTTCCAAACTAGCAGTAGGGAACTTGCAATTGCTATCAGCGCTGACTTCAGATCTCTCATTTGCTCGCGCCTTGCCGAATCGCCGTCAAGTTGCCCAAAGCGAAAATCCACCCGCAGGTGGATTGTTGTTATAAGGTATGTGGCCCAGTCTAGTCAGGCAGGATGCGCGTGTCCATAAACGCGTCCAGCCAAATGACAAATACCAGCCCGATGGGAATCGAAGTAAACAGGTAGTACTGTATGCCGTATTCCTGGATCGTTATGCCTTGCGGCGACTTTATGCCTTCGAAAAGCCAACCGATCAGGGGAATAAAATGCAAGAGCGGCAGCAAATCAAATACGACCGTGATAATGCCGTATCCGACGACGAAGCCCAAGACCATCGAAACGACCCAAACGATGATTCTGCGTACCGTCAAACTGGACATGCGGCTCTCCAAACTTGTAAGCGTAAATCTGTCGGCATTTTACACGCAATGCGGCGGTCCGCGCAAGTGAAGTTTATCACAGACAATGACTGAGGAGGTTTCAAATGGTCATTGTTAAAGAGTATAGCTGCTGATAGACTTTGCACGGGGACAGCTGTGCCCGGAACGCCGCAGAACCCGGTCGGGCGACAGCAAAGAAGAGGCGTCTCGGGCGACATAATGCGTTGCAATGTTGCCGGTGTCGCCAGCCTTCCGTCCCTACATGCCGAGAACGCTTTTCGGGAGACAACAGTGGCAGATTTATTTGACAAGCTGTCCGGCTATACTGTCGCCAAAGAAGCGATGGAAATGGGAATCTATCCCTTTTTCCGGGCGCTCAGTGATTCTGAGGGAACCACAGCCACCTTCGAAGGCAAAGACGTGGTCATGCTGGGTTCCAACAATTACCTGGGTTTGACCACAGACGAGCGCGTACAAAACGCCGCCATTGAAGCGACGCAGCAATTCGGCACCAGTGTCACCGGCTCGCGATTCCTCAACGGCACGCTCGAACTTCACCTGGAAGCCGATCGGCGTCTGGCTGAGTTCGTCGGCAAGGATGCGGCCCTGGTGTTTTCCACCGGATATCAGACCAACCTCGGAACCGTGTCCGCCCTCCTGGGCAAAAATGACGTGGCCATTCTGGACAAGGATGCGCATGCTTGCCTGGTCGATGGCGTGGCTATGTCGCGGGGAACGCTAAAGCGCTTTCGGCACAATGATATTGATGACCTGGAACGCGTGCTCAGCCGCGTGCCAGACGACGCCGGCAAGCTGGTCATCGTTGATGGCGTATACAGCATGGGCGGCGACTTCGCGCTTTTGCCACAGATCGTTGATGTTTGCCAGCAATACAGCGCCCGCCTCTTAGTGGATGATGCGCATGGCATCGGTGTGGCCGGGGGCGGCCGCGGCACATCGGCCCACTTTGGCTTGACCGATCAAGTCGATCTGATCATGGGTACTTTCAGCAAGAGTTTCGCTTCAATCGGCGGGTTCATCGCCGGCTCGGCTGATGTCATTCATTACGTTCAACATCATGCGCGGTCGCTGATATTCTCCGCTGCGCTGCCCGCCCCTAATCTGGCGGCGGTGCTTGCTGCGCTAGATATCATCGAGACCGAGCCAGATCACGTGCACCAAGTCTGGAAGAATGCGGAATACATGCGCAAAGGGCTCAAAAAGCTGGGCTATGACACATTCAATAGCCAGACGCCGATAATTCCGGTGAAGATCGGCGAGCAATACCGCACCGGCTTGACCTGGATGGCGCTTATCGAAGAGGGCGTCTATACAAATCCGGTCGTGCCGCCGGCCACACCGCCCGGCCAGGCGCTGCTGCGGACCAGTTATATCGCCACGCATCGGCAGCATCATTTGGATCGCGCCTTGGCCGCCTTTGAGACGGTAGGCAATAATCTCGACCTGATTCCCTAGCCGGTATCGATTACTCGGCTGCGGCATTCACCACGATTCTGCCCGATCCAGCCACGACCCGCCCCAGCAGGTAGGCGGCCTCGCCCTTGGATACAAGCGCAGTCAGCAAGTCGTCAGCCTTATCGCTCGCCACCGACATCAGCAGCCCGCCTGAAGTCTGCGGATCGTAGAGCAGGCCGCGCGCGTATGCCGGCAGCGGAGACGCTTCATCAACCCACTGCGCGAAGTATTCCAGGTTGCGATCCATTCCGCCCGGGAAAACGCCCTGCCGCGCAAAATGCTCAGTGCCGGGCAAGAAGCGAATGCGCGCGAAATCCAGCTCGAAGTCTACTTGGCTGAGCCGCGCCATTTCCAGTCCGTGACCGAGCAAGCCAAATCCGGTGATGTCGGTCATGGCGGATACTTGATGCGTCTGCGCCAAGATCGCCGCTTCGCCGCTGAGGCGCGACATAGATTGCACAGCAGCGTCGACTTGCGCTTGCTCGGCAATGCCGCGTTTCAGGGCGGTCGTGATAACGCCCGTGCCCAAAGCCTTGCTCAATATCAGCTGGTCGCCCGGTCGCGCGCCGGACTTTTGAATGATCTGCCCGGGGTCGACCTCTCCCGTCACCGACAGGCCGTATTTGGGTTCGGCATCGCTGATCGAATGCCCGCCGGCGATGACCGCTCCCGCTTCTCTGACTTTTTCGGCGCCGCCGCGCAAGATTTCCGCCAGAATCGCCTTGTCCAAATCGTCGGGGTAGGCAACCAGATTGATCGCCATCAGCGGACGGCCGCCCATGGCATAGACATCGCTCAAAGCATTGGCTGCTGCTATGGCGCCGAAATCATAGGGGTCGTCAACCACGGGCGGGAAGAAATCAGCGGTCGAGATGATGGCGCGATTCTCGTCGACTCGACAGACAGCGCCGTCGTCCGGCTCTGACAACCCTACCAGGATCTGCGGGTACAACTCGCTGGAGAATAATTCGCTAAGAGGGCGCAAAACTTGCGCCAATTCGCTCGGGCTGAGCTTCGCCGCTCAACCGGCGCAACTGGCCAGCGCCGTCAGTTTGATCGCCTCTTGCTGCATGGGTTGCTCCTCCCTAAATGAAAGACTCACCTGTTGGTGAGCCCGTCTGACTTCTGTCGGGGTACCCGGATTCGAACCGGGGACCTCTTACACCCCATGCAAGCGCGCTAGCCGGACTGCGCCATACCCCGTAATGCTCTGCATGATAGCACAATTCTTTCGATACGCCAACAGATCGCCCAAATGGACCGTGAAGCGCTTATCTATCGAACGGCAAGACGGCATAAGTGCAGGACTCGTAATCCTGGCCGATCTTGACCACATAATCATATTCGCGGTCGGCCCTGGCGTCCTGCTCGGCCTGCTCTTCGGTCATATTCAGGGCGCGCAAGATTCTCGGCGCCAGGCTGCCCTTCTCCGTACCAATATGATCGGTCAATAGGCTGGAGGCAAGGCCGGCGCCATCCTCCAATTTGCCCAGCGCCACAGCGTTGTAGCCGTCCCAACGCAGCCGTTCAGCCGCCACAATATCCCAATTGTCCTGGTCTGACGCGTTGTACACGCCGATACTTGGCCCCGCAATCGACACTTGATAGGGTGACGGCGGCGTATAGAAGTCTTGCATCAAGGCGGCGATCGGCTCTTCATTTGGCAGCTGCACTTCCGCCCCGCCCGGCGTAATCCACTCAGTCGTGTGGTAATTCTTCCTGAAGGTGATATTTTCGACATCCGCCAGATCAAGAGCAACCAGGTGGGGCAGCATACGCAGCAGCATGTCGAGCGGCAGGTCGGTGTCCACCACGTCGGTCATTTCACTCCACAAGCGCGGGATGGTGGCGACGAGTCCCTCGGCGCGCGCTTTACGCCACATGGCGCGCAGGAGCAGCTGCTGCCGCCGTCCGCGGTCAAAATCATCGGTGTATTTTCGCGTCCGCGCATACCAGAGCGCGTCGAAGCCATCAAAGCTGTGCAGGCCCACCGGCAAGGTGCGCCAGCGATATTCGCCGTTCCAGATCGGGTACAAGTCGCGGTAGGCGCAGTCCACAGCAATGTCGACGCCGCCCAGTCTATCAATGATGGTTTCGAAACCGGAAAAGTTCACCCGCGCGTAGTAGTGAACGTTGATGCCGAGATTGTAGAAAATCGATTGCCGCAGCAATCCGAAGCCGCGGCCCGGATCCCAGTTCAGGTTCTCGCCGATGCCAAAGGCCGTATTCAAGCGCCCCATCTTGCCATGAGGGATGTACACATAGAGATCACGCGGCAAGCTCATCATTGATACCGTACCGGTTTCGACATTGAGCGATACCACAATCATGGTGTCGGTGCGGATGAAATTGTCTGCGGTCAATTCTTCGTCACTGCCCAAGAGCATGATATTGACCAGTCGATGCCTGCGTATTGCCGGCGTAACGCGGCGCGGCGCCTCCAGCCCTGACATCCATTTGCCTTCTTCTGGATCGCGCGGGATCAACAGTTTTGGCAGCTGAAAGTCGTCCGCGGCGAGCGCAGCGCTAGACTCATCCGCCGGGACAGATGCGGGCGTACCCGATGTGACGATCTCTTGCATGAGAACGATTCCCGGATCGTATTCCAGGCTGGCCTGATCCTCATCGACGTGGATTGCTGTTGCCGTGGCGCGATAGGCCGCGCGGCGCGCTACGGTCGTCCCAGCGGGCGCGGCGTTGTCATCGGCCACAGATGCGATCTGCAGCGCCGTCCAAGCCAACGCGATCAGCAGCGCCAACAGCAGGCTGAATAGAAGCAACCTGATTAACTGGCCTAGCAAGCGAGTTGCCTTCAACTTCGTCCTCCGGCGAGGACTAAGGCGCCATGAACACTACCGGTATTTCGCACGAGCTATCCTCTAGAATTTTGTCGTCGGCCCCCACGATTTCCAGACGCAGTCGCTGTAACCCGGGGCCAAAGATCTCCGTATTGATCAGGCCAATCACATCATCGTCGACCGACCGCTCAACATCCAGGAATCGATGATAATCTGGCGACCAGGCGGGCTTCACAGAAAGGCGATACTTGCCGCCCTCAGGAATCAGCGCCCGACCGCGGACGGCAAATATGCCTTGAAGCTCGGTCATCGGCGGAGGCTCGAATATCATGGCGCGTACGGATTCGCAGCCGACGACTTGGTAAGCTTCGTCCGACACTGGAAACAGCGGACTGACGGGCGCAATCGGCGGCTCCAGCAAGGTTGGCAGCACAATAGTTTCGCCTACGATAATTCCAGTCACCGGACCAAAACAGTTGCCTTCGCGTAAATCGATCAGGCTGCTTCCGGACGCGAGCGCCAGGGCAAGCAGCGAATCGCCCGCTTGCACTTCGTATGGCAGCCATCCTTCCGCGACGGCGCATACCGCCTCAGAGCCATCGTCGATTGCGCCGAAGGCTGTCGGCGTCGCGATCAGGTGAGCGAAGACCGCCGGCAAGGGTGTGGCCGACTTGTCGACCGGCGCGGCTGTTGGCATTAGATCTGCTGGTTGAGTCGCGGGGAGCGCGGTTTCGACTGCAGCCCGCGTGGCGATCGCGGTCATGTCAGCTGCGGTGGAAGTTGGCGCGGGTGTCTCCGTCGCAATCGCGGTTTCTATTCTGGCAGCAGTCGCCGGGCTGGTTGGCGAATCCGCTGCGACAGTCGCCGTCGCAGCCAATTGTGTCGGGCTGGTGGCGGCCAACGCGGCCTCGGTCCCGACTTCCTGCGCAGTAGCGCGCGAATCCACATCGATTCTGCTCTCAGTCGCGTGTGGCGCGGACGTACTGGTTCCGGGAGCCACGGCATCAGTTGCCTCGGGCTGCGGTTGTCCTCGCAGTACTTCTGCGCTCGCGGTTGACGTCTGCGCGACCGTGGCTGTCGCCAAGCCGGCGACCGTACCCACTGCCAACGGCGTGTCAGTCTCGTCAGTTGCAACAGTCGTTGCCGTCTTTGTCGGTGACTCTGCCGGCGTCTCCGCCCTGGCGCTAGTCACAGTTGCCAGCGCGAGAGTTTCTGTCGGCACGATTGTCGCAACCGCGGTTGACGTGTCCGGCTCCGCCACGGTCGCAACCGCCAATGCCGAGCGATCGGCGGTTGCGGTGGACGTGGCCGCTTCCGTCTCGCTCGCATCAGTTGGGAGCGGCGTAGCGCGATCTGGCGTGGCTGCTGAAGTCTCGGCAACCGCAGGCGCCTGAATCGGCTGCGCAATCGTCGCCCGGGCGGCGCTCGTTGCAGCTCTCGTGGGACTTGCGGTCAAGAACGTTGGTACAGGTGTCCGCTCGGCGCTGTCATCCGTAGACGAAGGCTCAGCAGTCGCCGCTGTTGCGCCCGCCTGAGACGGTGAAGCTGTCGCTTCGGCGGCGTCAAAATCAGTCGCCCGGGCGGCGGTCGTTGCAGCTCTCGTGGGACTTGCGGTCAAGAACGTTGGTACAGGTGTCCGCTCGGCACTGTCATCCGTAGACGAAGGCTCAGCAGTCGCCGCTGTTGCGCCCGCCCGAGACGGTGAAGCTGTCGCTTCAGCGGCGTCAAAATCAGTCGCGCGGGCCTCAACCACGTCGTCAGTCGCTGCGTCAACTTCGGTCGTGCCCGTCGGCACTGAAGTCAAGGTAGACGTCACGGCGTCAGATACCTCCGGCGTCGCCGTGGCCCTCGCATCCCGAGGCGGCCGTTCCACTGCCGTTGGCGCTTTGCCTGGCCATCCACTTGATCGAGCAATGTCCCGAATCGCAATTTCGCGGCGACCAGCATACGAGACCGCAACCTGTAATTCAGGCTCTTGCGCTGGCGGCGGATCGCTCGGCGCCGGTGTCAATGTAGAGCGAGGCGTAGCAGGCGCATCAGTTGTTGTAACTGCAACGCTGGTGTCGCGTGCTGGAGGCGTTGATGTCAGTTTCAGCGCGTCTTCCGCGGTCGCAGAAGCTGACGACGCGGCAGTGAGCGCAATTGCAGTTGACGTAATCCGGGCTGCTTCCGCGTCAGCCTCAGACGAAGGCGAAACTGTGGCCGAGGGCTCGGGCGCGTCGATAGGCCGGGTGGCGGCGGTCGAAGTCACTGAAAGCTTTGTAGCTGTTGCTTCCAGGTGAGTCGCTGTCTGGGTTAGACCGGTCGCCACTACTAATGGGAGCGTTGTCGGCGCAACTGTCGAAATAGTTGTAGCCTGCGCCACGGTTGACCGAGCCACAGCCCTGGCAGTTGCAGTCTCACTCGTCGCGAATACTTCACGTGCTGTGGGAGCTAGCGCGGTAAGCTCAACAGTGGCTTGAATCACAGCGGTCGATGTCGCCGAGGGGATTGCCGCTGTGGTCGTCGCGCTGGCGAGAGTTAAGGGAGTCAATTCAAGCGTCGGCAGGCCGGTCTCAGTAGCATCGACTGTCACGCTCGCTGTCGCAGCTAACCGGGTAGGCGCGGTAGCCTCTTGAGTTAATGTAGTCACGGTCATCTCCGGGATTTTCGCTGTCCGCGTCGCAAGCGTTTCCGTTGTGGTCGTCGCGCTCGCTGTCGCTGTTAGCTCGGCAGGCTGGACAGTCGCCTGAGGCACCGAAGTCGCAGTCACTTCAGGAGTCTCGGCTGTCCGTGTTGCTCGCGCTTCCGCAGTGGTAGTCGCGCTTGCGACAGCCCGGACGGTGGACTCAGCCGTCGGCAAGTCGGTCTCGCTCGCCTCGGCCGTCACGCTCGCAGTCTTTGTTAGCGCGGCAGGCGCGACAGTCTCCCGATGAACCCTTGTCGCGGTCACAGTAGTAATCTCCGCTGTCCGCGTTGCAAGCGTTTCCGTTGTGGTCGTCGCGCTTGCGACAGCCCGGACGGTGGACTCAGCCGTCGGCAAGTCGGTCTCACTCGCCTCGGCCGTGACGCGCGTTGCTGCCGTCAGCTCGGAAGGCTGGACTGTCACCAGAGAAACAGTAGTCGCAGTCGCCTCAGGCGTCTCCGCTGTCTGCGTCGCAAGCGTTTCCGTTGTGGTCGTCGCGCTTGCGGTCGCAGTTAGCTCGGTTGGCTGGACTGTCTCCCGAAGAATC
>JAGWBC010000012.1:37110-37433 GCA_021296115.1 Anaerolineae bacterium
CGTCGCAAGCGTTTCCGTTGTGGTCGTCGCGCTTGCGGTCGCAGTTAGCTCGGTTGGCTGGACTGTCTCCCGAAGAATCTCAGTCGCAGTCTCCTCAGGCATCTCCGCTGTCCGCGTTGCACGCGCTTCCGCTGTGGACGTCGCACTTGCGCTGGCTCGTACGTCGGTTTCAGCCGTCGGCAAGTCGGTCTCGCTCGCCTCGGCCGTCGCGCTTGCGGTTGCAGTTAGCTCGGTTGGCTGGACTGTCTCCCGAAGAATCACAGTCGCAGTCGCCGCAGGCATCTCCGCTGTCCGCGTCGCAAGCGTTTCCGTTGTGGTCGTCG
>JAGWBC010000012.1:37512-41732 GCA_021296115.1 Anaerolineae bacterium
CGTCGCAAGCGTTTCCGTTGTGGTCGTCGCGCTTGCGGTCGCAGTTAGCTCGGTTGGCTGGACTGTCTCCCGAAGAATCACAGTCGCAGTCGCCTCAGGCATCTCCGCTGTCCGCGTCGCAAGCGTTTCCGTTGTGGTCGTCGCGTGTGCTGTCGCTGTCAGCCCGGTAGCCTGGACAGTCGCCTGAGGAACCGTAGTCGCAGTCGCCTCAGGGTCTTGCGCTGCCACGGTAGCCTGGAATGTCGCTGTGACTGTCTCACTTGCGACAGGCAGGACGGTGGCTTGAGTCGTCGGCGATGGCGAGGCGGCAGCTGCCGTCACCTGCTCAACAGGCGTCGCGACGACCTCTTCATCGACCGTCGTAGCGGCAAGGGTGGCCAGCGCCGTATTTGTCGGCTCAACTGTACCAATGACCACGGATGTAGCCTCAGGTTCAGTCACGGCGGGTGACGGCTCAGTTGCCGTAATTGCCAAATCCGGCCGGTCCGTCGGACTAGCTGGAATCGGCGGGTTCTGAGTAGATGTGGACAATAATAGCGCAAATAGTCCGGCAAACAGCAGCGCAAACGCCGCTATCAGAGCTACGAGCAGCTCCTTGCCTATATTGCGCTGCATAGGCTAGTCCTCGATTGACGAAGCCAGTTGCAGTGGCAGAGCCAGATGAAACACTGACCCGCCGTCGACATCGCTAGTCACCCACAGGTCGCCATCGCGGGCGCGGACGAAGGCTCTAGCGATGCTCATGCGCACGCCGGTATCGCTGAACCCGGCAATGCGGGCATTCTCGCGCCGGTATTTTCGCGCAAAAACGCGTTGCAGATCGGCCGGCGCAATGCCGCCACCATGGTCCCGTATGGCTATCTCGACCGCCTCAATGGCGCCCGAAGCGCCCGGCAGGACAATCGGACCAGCCGACACGGCGATGCCAATCTGCGAACCCGGCGGCGATACGGCGCGCGCATTGTCAAGTAATTGCATAATGAATTGCTTGAGGCTGTCTTTGTCGATGTTTACCGGCGGCAAGTGATCGTCCAGCGACAATTCAAGCATCAGTTCGTTCTCATCGAGCTGCGCCGACTGTTCATATAATACGTCTTCTACCACGCTGACTACATCGACGTCCTCGCCCTGCAATATGAAGTCGGCCGCTTCAAGTTTGGCAAGGCCCCGCACTTCATTGATCATCTCGACCAGTTGATCGATATCGCCGGCGAGCATCCGCAGCACCTGCTGCTGAGCGGCGCCCAGGATGCCAATCGACTCCGTCAAAAGCAGCTCGGTGTAATCCGAGATCGAAGCGATTGGAGGCTGCAAGTCGCGCAGAATCCCGGCCAGCAATTCGCCTTGCAGCGGAAAGCGGCCGATGGTCGTTTCTCCGGCCGATTCCCGAATATGCGGCACGGATGCGCGCGCTGATTCAAGCTCCGTTCGGGCATCGCTCAATTCAAGCGCCAGGTGCTCTCGCTGCTCGGTCAAGCGATCGATCGTGGCGCGCAAGTCATCTAGTTCATCCCCGATTCCAGCGTCTTCCATAGGCGCGGCGACCCTTGCCGCCAGCTGATCCCGAAGGTGTAGCAGATTGTCGCGCTCTTCGGTCAAGGCAGCGATTCGCTGGTCAAAGGCTTGCTGTCCCTGGGCGTTTGCGGACACCGCCTGGGAGAGTTCATCAATACGTTCGCGCAAAGACTGCTTGTCCGATTCGGCTTCATCAATGCGCGACAGCAGTTCTTGCTGCTGCCGGCGCATCTCTTCACGCGCGTTGAGCAATTGCTCGTGATCTGCGCTCAAATGCTTCAATTGCAGCGCAAGTTCCTCGCTGTCGCCGCTGCCGGCTGCCAGCAGTCGCTGACGCTCGCTAACGAGCAGCGTGCGATCTTTGCTCAAGTCGTCAAGATGTTGCGCAAGCGTCTTTCTTTCGGCATACAGTTGAATGAGCAGCTGCGTCGTATTGGTGAAGCCGCTGCCCACGCCCAAGGACTCCAGCTTGGATATGATGGAATCGAGCCGTCTCCGCTGCTGTTCCCGCTCCAGATCGAACTGCGCTGTTTCGTCCGCCAGGCTCTGCAAGATCGGGGCGATTCCAGCGCTGGAAGAAGACTGCCCTATCAATAGCATGGCGTTGATTTGACGCCGCAAGCGATCTCGTACACCCACCAGCAAATTGTATTCTTTGTGCAAGAATTCGCGGATCACTTGCGCGATGGTCTCGCCGCTGGCTACATTCAGCACGCGCAGTACCGTTTCCGCATCGAGTAGTTCACGAGCGCTCTGCTCACAAGCGGCGCGCACACTCGATTGTTCGTCAATGGCCGTGGTCAATCGCTGCAGGGCGCGAGGGTCGCTATCATCGCCAGAAAGCGCGTCAATCAAACGAATATGCTGTTGCTGCAACTGCTGCTTGAGTTGCGTCACCTGAGAGGCAAGCTTCACACGACGCTCGCTGACCCGTCCCAGGCTCGTCTCAAGTTCATGCCGATTGGCCATCAGCATATCGGCATCAAGCGCGGACTCGACCGACTTGGTGGCGATTCTGTCAATCTGCTGGGCGTCCGCCTGGGAGCTGGAAGCAGCAGCGGTCGCGCTCCAAGCGAGCAGGCGCCCGCCCACGAAGCCGATATCTCGCAGCAATTCAATTTGCTCGACCGATAAGTCCACTTGCCGATACGGAATGCTAACCAGCAAAACAGCCTGCAAGCCGCTGCCGGCCATCAGCGGCTGAACGTACACGCTGCTCAGGGATTCGATATTCAGGCGACGCAACAGGTCAGCCAGTTCATCAGCGTGGTATTCGGGAAACAGGATCGTCTGCTCGCCGCGATTCGTGGCTTCGAGCAAGGTCGGCTGTTCGTTGAGATTCAGCGAAATGCCGGACAACTGCTGATCGGCGACCCGATCGTAACCGGCGGCAACGTCAGCGTAGTTGTTCTCTTGAACGCGCACTAACACGCAGAGATCAGCGCCCAATGCCTCGAGCGTAGACTCGACGATTTGGCGTGGCAAATCAGCGTCCGCTCCCGGGTCCATCATCATGCCCAGGGCATTCATTATCAGCCGTCGGTCAGTGTGCGGCGGCGCTGCCGAGAAGCTCCAGGACGAAGGCGCGGAAAGCAGCGGGTCGGCGATATCTTCCTCAGCTTGGCTGTCCGGATCTTCCAGGGCCGACGCCGGCTGAGAAGCCGCCAGCACAACTTCGACCAGACTGTTCTCCAGCAGAGCGACCGCCAGGCGATAAATGACCAGCGGGAAAAGCGCCAATCCGGCGACGTATGCCAGGCGCGCGCCACCGAGATAGCTGCCCCCGGTTTCCCCTTCCGCCAGCAGTACCAGGTCCAGGCCGTTCCCCAGTATGAAGACTAAAAAGAAGAGGACCTTCAGCGGCGCGTCAATCAGATGTCGCACATTGACTACCGCGAACAGGACGCCGGCTGTCGATATCGCTACAGGTATCGCAGACCAAAGGGAGGCGTATGGCGAGGCATTGAAGCTGCTGGCTTCGCTTCCTGCCGCCAACCAGCTCTGCGCGGTGTTCAGATAAAGCAGCACCAGGATCAAGCTGACGCCAAAAACGAATAGATTAGACCGGTTCTGCCAACGCGCGAAGTCCGCGCTGAGGAATGCCCAGGCCATGACCACCAGCGTCAGGGCGTATGCCAGCCGTTCCAGAGTCGGCATAAAGCGGTTGGTATCGTTGTTCGCGAATTGCGCCAGCAGCGCAGCGCCCATCATCACCAGCCAAACCAGCAGAAGACCAGCGGCGCTGTAAACATAGCGGTGCGTAGCGTGCTCCACTGGAAAGCGCGCGCGGTGTCCGATTGCCAAGTATAAGGCGCCCAGGCTAAAGGCGATCAGCAACAGAAAAAACAACAGGTCGCCGGGAAACCGTACAAATAGATCGAGGAGTTCGCGCGGCACTATTGACAATTCACACCATCCACCCGGCGCGCTCGCTAGCTGAAAACGGCACAGTAGAGTTTTCTGCAACCGTCATTCATTCGCCTATTCCGCTACCGCCGTCGACACAAAATAAACGTACTCGCCGGGCGGCGCGTACTGCGGGTCAGTATAGCATAGGCGCCGATTACGTACTCAGTAATTCCAGCCTTGATTGCGCCAGTCCTTGCGCCCGGGCTGGGTTGAATTGCTGTTGACGTTGCCCGGCCTACAATCTACACTCGTTAAGACGTTTTCAGAGCCCGAGCGTATCGTGTGACGCGGCAGAT
>JAGWBC010000211.1:0-4913 GCA_021296115.1 Anaerolineae bacterium
TCATCATAACGCATAACGCGCCGTAAATGGCGGAATTGCTGCGATCTGAGGAAGGTCGCCGGATTGGAGGCAGCTTATGCTTAGTTTGCGGGGCTGCCCCTAAACACGAGGGCGAGCCAAGGCTCGCCCCTACGCACATTCTCCAGGGAGGTATATTCGGGCGATTGCGACTGGGCGTGGTATACTTCGGCGGTGCATTCATCAGTCGAGAAAGAGAGAGACATGACCGCAGCCGACAACCGACGCCTACTGGATTACCTGCGCCAGCATACCGATGACATGGTCGCCGATTTGAAGCGCCTGATCGAGCTGGAATCGCCCACTTCGTACAAGCCGGCCGTTGACGAATTGGGCCGCGCCCTGGCTGCTAAGCTGCGCGAGCTGGGCGGCGATGTCGAGGTCATCCCGAAGGCGGAAGTCGGCGATGTGCTGCGCGCCCGCTGGAACGCGGGGCCGGGCGGCGTGGTCATCCTCAGCCACATGGACACGGTGTGGGATGTCGGCACGGTGGCCGGGCGCCCCACCCGCGTCGACGGCGACCACATCTACGGCGTGGGTTCAATGGACATGAAAGGCGGTATCGTGATCGCGCTGTGGGCGCTGCGAGCGTTGCGCGCCCTGGATCTCTTCTCCGCGCAGCCGATCAGCTATCTGCTGAATTCGGACGAGGAGACCGGCAGCTTGCATTCGGCCCGCGAAATCGAAGCCGAGGCGCTTTCGCATAATGTCGTCTTCGTCACCGAGCCGCCACAGGACGGCGCTTACAAGACGCAGCGCAAGGGCGTCAGCCATTACACGATCAGGGCCAAGGGCCGCGCGGCGCATTCGGGCGCTGACCACGCCAGCGGCGTCAACGCGATTGAAGAGATCGCCCATCAGGTGCTGGCGGTGGAAGCCATGACCGACTACGAGATCGGCACGACAGCCAATGTCGGCGTCATCAGCGGCGGCACACGCCCAAATGTGGTGCCGGCGGAAGCCTCGATCGAAATCAATGTGCGCGCTTGGACCAAGGTGAATCAGCAGGCGATCCACCAGCAGATGATGAATCTGAAGGCGGTGAATCCGGAAGCCGAGATCACAGTGGAAGGCGGCGTGGGCGTCCCGCCATTTGAACGTAGTCCCGAGATTGCCGCGCTCTTCAAGCGTGCGCAGGGTCTGGCGGCCGAGATGGGCCTCAAGCTGGAAGAGGGACGCACCGGCGGCGGTTCCGATGGCAACAAGACAGCCGCGCTGGGCGTGCCCACGCTGGACGGCATGGGCATCGTCGGCGAAGGCGGCCACGCCGTCACGGAATACGGCGAGATTTCGTCCATGCCAGAGCGAGCGGCGATCATGGCGGCGATGCTGCGGGAAACGCACTAGACTAGAGGTCAACCTGTTGCGCCTATTTCGCATTTCTAGTGCCCGATTGTGATTCCAGAGATCCAGATGACAAACGCAATAAATAATAAGCCTCTCACCGTTACTATCTTTATGGAACCCGGCAGCAGCCTAATGCAGTGGGATGCGAAAGGCCAGTTGGGCAGGGAATTCAAGTATCTTTTGGCCCGCTGCGACTTGGGCATGCGCATTAATCTGCTGAGTTTCGCTGGGCCCAGTGAAAGAGATTTCGCGCCTCCCTCGCCAAACATTCGGCTGCTCTGTAATAGCATGGAATTGCCTTACCGCAGCTTTGTGCGCCGCGCGCACCAAGTGCACGCCCTGCCAATTTTGCGTTCTCAGGTCATCCGCACGACGAATGTGCATGGGATGCGGCCCGCCCTCCGCGCTCATTGGGCTTGGCGCACGCCATTGGTTTGCCGCAACGAATACTTTTGGTCAGCCGGCATTGAGACTAAACCTGAGATTCTGCCATCGCAAGTGCAGGAAGCCTACGATTATGAGCGCCACATCTACACGAAAGCCAGCCATATCATGGTTGCGTCCGAGTTTCAGAAGCAAGAAGTCCTGCGCCGCGCGCCATCCGCTGCGGGCAAGGTCACCAGCATCCCCCTGTACGTCGATTGTGAGCTATTCCAGCCGATGGGCAGTGAAAAGCGCTACGATCTGGTTTATGTCGGCTGGCTATATCGGGTCAAGAATCTCGAGGCGATGCTGGAAGCGGTGGAGCGGACCGGGGCAACTATTGCTATCATTGGCGAATCCAGTGTGGACGCGGAGGGCAACCCTGAGGAACCCGAGGTTGCGGAGCGCCTCAAAGCGCGTTTCGGCGATCTTGACGGACGCATTGACTGGCTGGGCAGTATGCCGAACGAAGAATTGCCCGCTTACATCAATCAGGCGAAAGCGCTGATCCTGTGCTCATTCAGCGAAGGCTTTCCTCGCTGCATGCTGGAGGCATTGGCCTGCGGCGTACCTGTCATCGGCTCTAAAGTCGGCGGGCTCCAAAGCACCCTGCGCCACGGCGAGACCGGCTGGCTCTGCGAGACTGACGCGGACAGCATCGCGGCCGCCATAGACGCCGTACTGTCGCAGCCGCGGCTGATCGAGAAGATGGGCCGAAACGCTCGTCAGTTCGCGCTGGAGAACTTCTCGCTGTCCGCTGTCGCTCGCCAAGAATACGAGCTGCTGGCGGATGTCGCGCGGCGTCACCCGGTTGATGGCATAGCCAAGCGCGTCGCCAACTATGTCATGCGGCGACGCTAAGGGACGAATGAGGCAGAAGCATAATGCGGGCATTGGCTCTGGTCACTGGCGCGGCGGGCAGCGGCTGGATGGCGGCGATGCTGGATGACGATGGGCCGACGGGCGGTAACTTCCGTGACGAGCAGCCGCTGGAGTGGTGAGCGATGCGCATTCTGAATTGGAATACGCAAATTGCCAGCCCTCGTGGCGTGAACGGGCGATTTGAAGTAGTGCAAGAGATTGTCGCAACAATTGATGCCGACATCATTTGCCTAACGGAAGCATATCCTGAAACCATGCCCAGCGGCGGCCATATCGTCACAAGCGGTTTATCCGGCTGGGGCAGGCACGAGCGCCTGGGCGCGCGAAAAGTTGTTCTCTGGAGCAAATATCCCTGGCGAGACATTGACCAACTCGGCTCGGAGCGCCTGCCCGAAGGCCGGTTTGTCCGCGCCACTACCGAAGTAAACAAGGCGCCGGTAACCGTGGTGGGTATGTGCATACCCTACCACAGCTACCGCTACGATAAATCCTGGGCGGAAAAGCGAAAAAGCATTTGGCAAGGCGCGTCTGAGTATCTTGACGCTTTGAGGGAAGAGATACTGTCGCAAGACCGTTATCGGCAGCGGACTATGTTGATCGGAGACTATAATTTACAGATTCCGCCGTCAACCTACCCCTATCCCTCATCCGCCATCAATCGAAATCGCGAAGATACCTTCGCAGGTTGGCAGATTCCCACCGCTGTGGACACAGATGCTACCGGGTTGGATAAACCGCTGGTTGACCATATCGCCCTCTCGCCTGATTTTTTCGTGAGATTTGTCAGCGTCATCAATCGCTTCGGCACCCACATATTGCAGCTCAGCGACCACAACGGCGTCGTCATTGATGTTGCCCCGGTCTGAACGAGACGATTAACACTCACAATACGACACAAAGCTACTACAATTGCGCTGAACATCATCGTCAATTTATCTCTGTGCCTCTGTGGTGAAAATCATGAAATACGCTCCCTTCGAAATCGAACACTTTTTCCGGCAGCACGAATTCAGCGCTCCCCACGGCATCAGCTCGTCGGATTGCGAGCCGCTGACCCTGCCCGAGCTGCTGCGCTTCGCCAGCCCGCGGCGCCGCGAACAATTCGAGCAGCTGTGGCTGGGCTACACCGACAATCAGGGGCATCCGGAGTTGCGCGCCGCCATCGCCGGCCTGCATGAGGGCGTCGCTGCGGACGACGTCATCGAGGTGGTGCCGGAAGAGGGCATTTTCCTGACGATGAACGCGCTGCTGGAAGCGGGCGATCATGTGGTGGCGATCGCGCCCAGCTTCCAGTCGCTATGGGAGATCGCGCGGGCCAAGGGCTGCGAGCTGTCCTTTTGGCATCAGCGGCAGAGCGGGAGCGGTTGGCATTTTGACCTCGACGAGCTGGCCGGGCTGATCCGGCCGGATACCAAGATGCTGATCGTCAACTTCCCGCACAACCCTAGCGGCTGCCTGCCCGGCCGCGCCGAATTCGAGCGCGTCGTCGAGCTGGCGCGGCAGCACAATCTGATCCTGTTTTCTGACGAAATCTACCGCTTCAGCGAGCAGGGCGCGGAACTGCGATTACCCTCGGCTTGTGAGCTGTACGAGCGCTCGGTGACGCTGGGCGGCTTGTCGAAGTGCTTCGGCTTGCCCGGTTTGCGCGTCGGCTGGCTGATCACGCCCGATGCGGCGCTCTCGCATGAGCTGCAGGAGCTGAAGAGCTACGTCACGATCTGCGCCAGCGCGCCCAGCGAGATTCTGGCGCTGATCGGCCTGGAGAACTGGCGGGCGCTGACGGCGCGCACGGTTGAAATTGTGCAGCAGAATATCGAGCATTGTCGCGCTTTCTTCGCGCGCTACGACGGGCTGTTCCAGGTGAGCTATCCGCAGGCGGGCACGGTCACGCTGGTGGAGTTGAAGTCTGATAGGTCGGTAGACGACTTCGCCGCGGCGGCCGTGGCGGAACAGGGCGTGACGGTCTTGCCGGCGTCGGTCATGCTCTTTGAGGGCAACTTCTTCCGGCTGGGCTTGGGACGGCGCAGCCTGCCGCATGCGCTGGAGCCGCTGGAGCATGTCATCAGCGACCACCTGCTCTAGCGCGGCCTAACCGTCGGCGCGGGTGGCGCCCCCGATAGCGTAAGCGGTCGCCGCATTCAATTCGAGCTGGAGGCGGATGGGCTGCCCCGCCAACTCGGCAATCGTCCGCTCGCGCCAGCGCAATGCCAGCGCCAGCCCGCCCTCGCGCAGCGGCAAGCTGT
>JAGWBC010000211.1:4975-5443 GCA_021296115.1 Anaerolineae bacterium
TCGGCGTTGAGCGTGATGTCGGCGCCGTTTAAGCGAAGGGGCGTGGTGGTCAGCAGCGCTTTGCCCGGCCGGGCGAGCGACCGGTAGCCGGCGAATCGGTCGAGCGGCAGGGTCGCCAGGTTAAACGAGCCCTCGCGCCAATCGTTGTGCAGGCCATTGCTGCCGCCGTAATAGAGCAGAACCTTGTCGCCCTGAACGATGGGCGCGGCGGCATAGATACAGCCGCAGTCGTGTTCGCCATCGGGATAGCTGCCCGCTCCGCGCGGGATCAGCGCTTGGCCCGGGCAGATACGCCGCCAATGCAGCGTGTCCGCGCTGATGGCCAATTCGGTATCGACCCTATCCCAATCGGCTGCTGATTCATCGCCTTTGTGAAAAATGGCGGGCAAGCCGAGGTAGAGGTCGCCATAGCGGGCGATGGGCATGGAGTAAATTTGGTCGTGAGCATCCGCGCCGCGCAAGATCTCG
>JAGWBC010000212.1 GCA_021296115.1 Anaerolineae bacterium
AGCGCATGTCGAACAGATCAATCAGCTGCAAGGCTTGGCCTGGATGCCGATCTTGTTCGCGCTCTATCATCGCCTGCTCACGAGCGAAGGACCATGGCGCGCGGGCCTCCTGCTGGGGATGGCCTGGGCCCTGCAAATCTTCAGCGGCCACACGCAGACCGTTTTCATCAGCGGCATCGGTTTGGCGCTTTACGGCCTGCTCATGGCAAGGGGCGCGCGGCAGAACGGGATCGGCTCAATGCCGGCGCGAATCCGGCGGGCCCTGCTAATGCTGGCGGCAAGTTTCGCTCTGGCGCTTTTGCTGGCGCTGCCGCAACTGCTGCCCAGCCTGGAGCTGTCGTCGCTCTCGAATCGCAGCAGCGGCTTCAGCGTACAAGAGGCCACCGCTTTCTCGCTGCCGCCGAGCGTGTTTGGGCGCGCCCTGCTGCCCAGTTACGACGGCCAACTCTTCGGCGAATATGTCGCGACCCTGGGCATCATCGGCCTGGGCCTGGCCCTTTGGGGCGTCGCCTCTAATGCCGTCAGTATTCAGAAGCGGCGGATCTGGCTGCTGCTGGCGCTGGTCGGCCTGGCGCTGGCATTCGGCCGTTACAATCCCCTCTATTTGCTGCTGGCCAATCTGCCCGGCTTCAACTTGTTTCGCGTACCGGCGCGTTTCCTGGCGCTCGTCAGCCTGGCGCTGGCGCTGCTGGCGGGCATGGGGGTGGAAGCGCTAGAAATCACTGCGGCTCAAGCCCTGCGGCGTCCCCGTCGAATCGCGGCGATTGCAGTCTTCATCGCCCTGCTAATCATTCTGACCCGCTTTGTCCTGCAGCCAGATGGCAGTCTGCTATTCGGCGGCCCTGCCATTAGCGACCGCTCGCTCCTGATCTGGGCCGGCAGCGCGCTGCTGCTCATCGGCTTGTTGACTTTGCGACATCGCTGGACGCAAGTTGCCGCCGCTGTCTTGCTGGTGCTGGAGCTGTTCCTAGCTTCGCTGAACCTGCCCTACAATGATCTGGCGCCGCCCGATGTCTACCTGGGCCAGCGCGATACCGTGAGCGAGCTGCTGGAATTGCAGGCCAAGGAAGTGGCGCCGAGCCGCCTGATTGCGATCAGCCCGCTCTATTTTGATCCGCTGGATATCGCCGACTTGCGCGCGCGCTACGACGGCCTGAGTATGGACTACAACGCGCAGTTTCACGCCCTGGACGCGGTCAAAATGCAAGAGACCTTGATGCCCAAATTGCCCTTGACCTGGAGCATTCCCAGCATTGACGGTTTCGGCGGCGGCATCACGCCGGGGCGGCACTATACGCTCTATAGCTCGCTGCTGCAGCCGGCGGACGCGCTGCTGGCGGTGGACGGGCGCCTGGGCGAGCGGCTGACGTTGCGCAGTTGCCGCAGAGCCTGCATCCCCGAGCTGCGCTGGCTGGAAGCTACCGATACCCGCACCGTCATCACCGACAAAGTCTTTGACTTCTGGCAAGACGGCATCTTTTACGACACGGCGCTGTGGAATTTCTGGGACGGCGTTACTGAACTGAATCAGCCGCCGGAAGACCGTTACGATCGGGTCGGCATCGTGCATCGTCAGCCGCTGGCCATCGACGCGTCCGCGGCGCCGGTGCAAGAGGGTTTCTCGCTGACGGTGACGGACATAGCCGACCTGCCCGATATCCTGCGCCAGCAGCCGGGCATCGTCGCCGTGACCGCCATTGACAGCAGCGAGCCGGGCAGATTCCAGGAGATTCAGCCCCATCAAGGTGTTCCGCCTGCCGCCGACCGGCAAGCGCGCTTATCTGGCTGCGGACACGCGCATCGTGGCCGATAATCAAGCTGGCGACCACGAGGCGCTGCGGCTGCTGCGCGCGGGCGCCATCGACGTAATACACGGTGACACTGAAGCGCGTAACATGACGCCGGACGGCAGCGGGCGCGTCGACATACTGGACTACTCGGACACGCGCGTCAGCCTGAAGATTAGCGCGCCGCAAGCCGCTTATCTGATCCTTGCCGATGCCTGGCACCCCGGCTGGCGCGCCACGCCCATTCAGCGAGCCAATCTGATCTTCCGCGCGCTGCTGTCGCCGGCCGGCGACAGCAGCATCGTCTTCAGCTTTGAGCCAGGTCTTTGGCGCGCCGCACTTTACATTGGCTGCGCCCTGTGGTTGATTACACTTCTGGCGGCGCTGAAACCAGGCTTGATACAAAAGGTCATTAGCAGAAGTCGCCTCAAACCAAGGAGAAGTGAAGCATGAGATTGGGAACTTACGTCGAAATCCTGAACTATGTTGATGATACAGCTGCGGCCGGCGCCTACTACCAGAAGTTAGGCTTGGTTCCGCTGGGTGATGACGTCTACACTGACGGGCGCTATCACTTGCATCTGCTGGCGGGCCAGGGCGAAAACCCGAGCCTGCGTTATTTCGGCTGCGACTTGGCTGCGCTGGCCGACGCCGGACTGGACATCGTCGACGGCGCAATCACCAGCCCGGCCGGCATCCGCATCTTGCTCAGCAGCGATCCGCCGCCGCGTCAACTGCCGCATGACAACGTAGCCAAGGCGCAGGACATCACCCGTTTGGGCAAGTTCGGCGAGCTATCGGCTTTCATCCCCGATATCGAAGTGGAATGCGCCTTTTGGGAAGCGGCCGGCTACGAGGTCCTGGGCAAGTACGAGCAGCCCACGCCCTGGGGCATCTGGCTGGATCAGCTTTTTCTGATCGGCTTGCACCAGGAAGATGTCGATGAGCCCTTCGCCATCTGCCATTTCGCGCCCGATATGAAGCAGGTCAACACCGATTTGCTGGGCGAGGGTTTCGACTTGCAGCCCTTCGACAGCAGCACGCTGCCGGACGACCTGACTTATCAGAAGTTGATGACGCCATACGGCATCATGTTCTATCTCTTCACGGGAGACATTTCCGATGCGCAGCCCTAGATCGGCGCACGCTAGATTCAGGCGGTTTTCCGCGCGATGACGATTTGGTTCACGCCCCAGTCCAGCGGAATGAACGCGCCCTGAATCAATACTTGCAGCAGCGCCGGCCAGCCGAAGAGCGCGAATTGCAGCTTGTTGGGCAGCAGGGGCAAGTAAGGCACGTCCCAAAGACCGTCGCCGAAATGACGCTTGATGCGGAAGCCGTTTTCCTCACACCAGGCGCGCCAGACAGCGGGCGGCTGCACGTTGATATGCGTGGGGTCCAAGCCGACGACATCGGTGGCGGGATCCTTGAGCCGTCTCAGCCGATACTCCGGATGGGGCGTTGCGAACAGGAAAGTCCCGCCCGGCTGCAAGACACGCCCGATCTCGGCGATAAACTCGCGCGGACGTTCCAGGTGCTCCACCAAGTGCAAAGCCACGACCGCGCTGAATTCACCTGTTTCAAACTGGAGCGGCTGACTGGCGTCGCCCTGGGCTACGCGCGCTCGCGGCGCCTGCAGACGCGTCTGCTCTACGGCGAATTCCATCATGTCGATGCCGGTGCACTGGAAGTCATCCTGCAGCAAGCCCAGCAGGTGCCCCAGACCGCTGCCGACCTCCAGTAGCGCGCCGCCCTGGGCTGGCGCAAAACGCCGCAGCAGCGCCGCGTAGTATCTCCGCGCGAACCAATACATGCTGAAGCGGCCCAAGGGGCGCTTGCCGTATCCGCCGGTGCGAAAATAGTTTTCGTTGTAATGGTGGGACGGCGCCGACGGCTCGGCCTGTTCTTTCCCGTCGCCAGTGGCGGGCTCAGGTCGCGAGCCCCTGTGCTGTTCTCGCGTTTCGATAGCCGATTGCGCTTCTTCGCTGCTCATAAAGGTGGTCCTGATTCATGTGGCGCCGACAAGGATACTAGCACGTTCCGGGAACTGCGCACAATAGCGCCGGCGACTGCAATCGGCCGCTGGCGGGGCTGTTTCGCGAAGCAGCTATCGCCTGCTCGGCAGTTCCAAGAAAGTAACGAGAATGCCGAAAGCGCCGTTTTTCTACCCCATCCCTGGCCCTTCCCCGAATCATCAGCTGACGAGCGGACACCTGTGAGCGTCGCGTGAATTGCAAAGCTTACCCCACCCCCCAGCCCCCTCCCCGACAAGTCAGGGAGGGGGAGCGCCGTCACCGAACATGAGATTTTGACCCTAATGCGTTAACTGTGGCGCAATATATTCCTATCTCATTGACGAGTCACCCTTCCCGATTTCAATGGAGAAGGGCTGGGGATAAGATAGAAAAAACTGTCCGCTCCTCAGCGAATCATCAGGGAAGGGTAACGAGCGGTTGTGATTGGAAGATTCAGCGAAATTCGCATCACTTAGTTGGTTCTACTTCTGTTAGCCTGTTACAATCCGCTGGCCGAGCGAGGAAACAAAACATGAGCGAGAGCGGCATCACGCAGATCGCGGACGACATCGTACAGGTGCAGATTCCGCTGCCCTACGCGCTGAACATCGTCAACTGTTACCTGCTGCGCGGCAGCGCCGGCTGGACGCTGATCGACACCGGCCTCAACACAACCGCGGCGCGCGCGCAATGGACGACCGCCCTGAATTCGCTGAACATCGCGCCGGACGAAATCGAAAAGATCGTCTTGACTCACATGCATCCGGATCACTTCGGCATGGCCGGTTGGTGGCAGCGGCAGGCCACAGCGCCAATGCCACTCTTCTTGCCCGGGCGCGAGCAAGGCCAGATGCGGGTCTTCTATCGGCGACAAAATACGCCGCTTTATCATCAATGGATGCTCGACTGCGGCATGGACGAGGAGTCCGTAGATAATATCGAGAACGCGCTCCGCAGCACCCGCGACTCGACCCAGCCCCACCCGCTTGAGCAAAGCTTCCTGCGCGCGGATACAACCGTCCGCCTGGGCGCGCGCGAATTCCAGACGATTCACGCGCCGGGCCACAGCGACGGCCAGATGATCTTCTACGATGCCGCCGACCGGCTGATGCTCTGCGGCGATCATGTCTTGATGCGCATCACGCCCAATATCGGCAGCTGGCCCCATACCGAGCCGGATCCGCTGGGCCGCTTCCTAAGCTCGCTGAATGAACTGGCTGCGCTGGATGTACGCCTGGCGCTGCCCGGCCACAAGTGGCTGATCACCGATTGGCGCGGGCGGATTGAGGAGCTGATCGCGCACCATGAGCAGCGCCTGGAGCATACGCAGGCGGCGATCAAGTCAGGCGCGCGCACCGTTCTGGAAGTGGCGGCGCAGTTGTTTGACCTGGAGCGCTTGACGCCGCATGAGTGGCGCTTTGCACTGGCCGAGACGCTGGCGCACCTCAATTACCTGCTGGAGCGCGGCCGAGCCCAGCGCTTGGCCGCGGAAAATAACGAGGCGACCCGCTGGATCGCCTCCGAGATTTAGCGCGCTACCGGACGACCAGACCTTTCAGAAGCTGATTATGCCCTGCGACAGTGCTCTTCTATCGTTTTACCGGCGACATCGCCGCAACGCAGCCGCAAGGGCGCCTAAGTTATTGGCCAGGCGGCAGCCCTTACCGCAAGTATTGTCGGATAATTGCATCCACACCCGCTTCCACAGTTTGGTGGAGCTCATACCCGCTGTCGCGCAAAAGGCTGTCAAGATTGTCGATATCCACAGGCACCGCTGAGGATTGATAAAAGACCCAGATATTTGACGGCGAATCCGCATTGACATAATCCTCCGCTTCCCAACTCTCAAATATCACTTCCACTTGCATGCCGTGACGTGTGAAGTAGTGCTCTCGAACGCCGCTGAAACCATAGTTGGGCACAAGCAGATTTATCCAATTTGGTAATTGCTGAAAGCCAATTACAAGCGGTCTGGATTGGCTTTGAAGCGCCAGGCGGGAAATGGCGTGAAGAGGCGCTTGAGTTATCGCCCGCCGCCACCCATAAGTGACGTATAGGTCGGAATGACCGCTCGAGTGATGCGCAATCCCAGCAATTACATAGAAGGCGACGAAGAGAATCATCCACGTACGCCGTCGCGCCCAGGCGCATAGTCCGGCGGCTATCACAAGCAAGAAGGGCAATAATAGCGCGGCGACGTAGCGCATCTTTTCGCTAACGATGAGGCCGAGGCTAACGCAGGACAAAAGCACGATTAGCCCTAGCAGCGAAAGCATGAGCATTCGCAGCAGCGGTTGCCGGGTCCGGCTATCGCGCAGAGACAGTACAATACCGGTGAGTGGCAGCATTATCAGCGCCAGCTGTCCCAGACCAAAAGAGCTGTTGAGAAGGACAGACATGCCGGATCTGATGAATTCAATAGGCAGAATAACAGTCATGGACAAAGTGTTTTCCGCCAGGCGATCAATCTGTGAGCTGGCGAGCCCAATGGCGAACATTTTTGCCAGATAGGGCGACGCCAGCAACAGCGCGCAGGCAACCGCCAAGGGGAATGCGAACCAACGCCGGCTTTTCGCGACGAAAAGCGCGTGGTAGCTGAACAGCATCGACAGAAGGAATAATGTCGACAGAACATGAAACATCAGCAGTGAGAATATGCCGACTAAGATCGCCAGCCAGCGCCGCGCGGTGGTTCCCCGATGGTTGAATGTCATGCGCAAATACAGCCACATCACGATACCTGACGCAAGCACGACGCAACTGTACATGCGCATGTGAACGTATGTGTAGTTAAAAAAGGCGTTGCCAGCGACGAGGCTGAGCAGAATTATGCCGGCGCGCGGATCAATGTAGTCATACCCAAGGCGGAATGACACTGCCAGAGTAAGCAAGCCGGTAAAGATACTGAAGACTCTCAATATTGCTGTATCGCTTGACGTGAAATTCCCCCAAAGGTTCAACAGCAGAAAATACCCGGGCGTTTGACCATCGGGATATTCCAGAACATGTTGAGAGACTTCCA
>JAGWBC010000013.1:0-21917 GCA_021296115.1 Anaerolineae bacterium
CTCAATGAGGGCGTAGTCGCGCTCGACCATATAGCGTATGCAGTCCTTCACCCACTCGACATGCTGCTCGATAGCCACCATCATATTGGTCAAGACCGACGGACTGCCCGGACCGGTGATTGTGAAGAGGTTGGGAAAGCCGGCCACTTGCAGCCCCAAATAATTGACCGGGCCATCGGCCCAGCTTTCGCGCAGGGCCAGCCCATCGCGCCCGCGAATGTCGATCTTGAGCAAAGCGCCGGTCATGGCGTCGAAGCCGGTGGCCAGGACGATGATGTCGAGATCGAATTCCGCTTCGCTAGTGCGGATGCCCTTGGCTGTGATCGCTTGTATCGGCGCGGCGTTGATATCGACCAGCGACACATTCGGCCGATTGTAAGTCTCGAAGTAGCCGCTATCCAAAACCGGGCGTTTGCAGTGAATCGTATAGTCCGGCGTCAGCATCTCGGCCACGCGGGGGTCATCCACGATTTCAAAGATTTTCGCCCGCACGAAATCCGCTGTCGCCTTGTTGCTTTCCGGGTTGACTGCAATGTCGTTGAAGGCGCCGAAAAATGGGAAGCCTCCCAGCTGCCAACGCTGCTCCAGGATACGCTGGCGCTCCGCCTCGCTCACTTCTGTAGCGGAAAAGTCGTTAGCGGGGATATGCGACAACTGCGCGCTCGACTCCAGCCGATTGCGGGCGCGGAAGCCGGCGTAATCAGCTTTGATTTCGGCCACCAGCTCGCGGTCCGTCGGGCGATTATGCGCCGGAACGGACCATTGCGGCGAACGCTGAAAGACGGTCAGATGCGCCGCCTGCTCGGCAATGACTGGAATCGCCTGGACCCCGGACGAACCCGTGCCGATGACGCCGGCGCGCAGTCCGCCAAAATCGACTCCCTCCTGGGGAAAGCGCGCCGTGTGGTGGATAGGCCCCTGGAAGGTCTCCATGCCAGCGATCTTTGGTATGTTGGGCTCGGAAATACAGCCGGTCGCCATAATCAGAAACATGGCGGAGAGCTCCGCCCCGGCGTAGGTCCTTACACGCCAGCGACCGCTCGTCTCATCAAAGACCGCCGTTTCCACTCGGGTACTAAAGGTGATATCGGCCCGCAGGTCATGTCGATCAGCGACGTGATTCAGGTAAGTCAGAATCTCCGGCTGGGTTGGATATCGTTCCGGCCACTCCCACTCCTGCTGGAGATCCTCATCAAAGCTGTATGAGTATTCGATGGTGTCCGTATCGCAGCGCGCGCCCGGGTAACGATTCCAATACCATGTGCCGCCGATATCAGCGCCCATTTCGATGACGCGCGCCGACAAGCCAAGCTTGCGCATCCGATAGAGCATGTAGAGTCCGGATATGCCGGCGCCGACAATAATGACATCGAGACTGTCCCTTGAATTCATGATCAAATCCTGCTTTCCCTAATCAAGTTCAGGCGCTTGCTCCGCCGATAGCCTCATTCCTAAGCGAGCTGTCAATTCAAGTCCAGAACGCTGCGAGCGACCTCGCCGCGCCCCAGAGCTTCGAAAGCCTCATTAACGCCTTCGAGTGGATAAACGCGGGTGACCAATTCGTCCAGCTTGAGCTTGCCGGCCTTGTACAAACTGAAGATGCGGGGGAAATCCAGCCGGGGGCGGCAGCTGCCGTACATGGAGCCGATGACCGTCTTCTCCAGCGCCAGGATCTTGGCGTCAAAATCTACCGGTGTATTGTCCGGCGCATGGCCGACAAAGACGGTCACGCCACGGCGACGGGTGCAAAGTATGGCCTGCTTGAAGGGCGCCGGCGCCAGGCCGATGGCTTCAAACGCGTAATGTACACCCTTGCCGTCAGTTAGTTGCTGGATCGCCTCGACCGGGTCAACCTGGGCTGAATTGACCGTATGCGTAGCGCCAAACTGCCGGCTCATCTCGAGTTTGTTATCCAGGATATCGACAGCGATGATGGGCTCCGCGCCGGCGATGGTCGCGCCCTGAATGACATTCAGCCCGACGCCTCCGCAACCGAATACCGCTACCGACTTGCCGGCCTGGACCTTGGCCGTATTCAAAGCTGCGCCCACGCCGGTCATCACCCCGCAGCCGACCAAGGCCGCTTGCGCGAAGGGAATCTCCCGGTCAATCGGGATGGCGATATCTTGCGGGACGATTGTCTCGGTGCTGAAGGTGCCCAGCGCGTTCATGCGTTTCATTTGGCGGTCGCTGTCCTGGAAGCGGGGTTGGCCGCGATGATCCCAAGGCTCCTCGCAGAGATTGGAGTAGCCCACCTGGCACATCTCGCAAAGGCCGCAGTTGCGCATCCACGACAGCACAACGTGGTCGCCAACATTGAGGTTGCGCACGGCGGGCCCAACTTCCTCGACCACTCCGGCGCCTTCGTGACCCAAAATAACCGGCGGCCGGTTAACATCGACCCATTCGCCTTTGACGATATGCCAATCCGAGTGGCAGACGCCGCTGGCCATCAGCCGTACGCGTACCTGATCGTCTCTGATATCGGGCAGATCAAAATGCTCTATCACAAGTGGCGCATTGGCTTCGTACAGGACTGCCGCTTTCATCAGCTTTCTCCTTGATGCTCGCTGTCGCCAGACTGTACCGCAGGCGGTCAGTCAGAGGCAATTACATCAAGGATTTGCAGCAGTTTGGCGTCGCGCCACTTTTTCACCGCTTCCATATCGGTATCGGCAAGCTCAGCTTCCATCTGCGCGGTGCAGAGTTTCGCCCATTCGCGCGCCAACTCCGGCCTGCGCTCCGGCGCCTCGCGCTCTACGCGAGAGGGAATGTCATCCTCCAAACTGTGGTCGAGCTTGCGATCCACCATGGTGTCTTGCAAGCCGCCGGGGCTGGTCAACATGCCGACCATGAAGGGACCCATCAGCGCCAGCCGCAACCCGGGTCCGGTTCGGAAAGCCAGGTCAATCTCGGCCGCTGTGGCCACCCCGTTGCCCACTAGCCACATGGCTTCGCGGTACAAAACCGCCTGCATATGATTGACGATATGACCGCGACATTCTTTGCTCGCCACTACCGCAACGCGGCCCATGCTCGCCATGAAATCGCGCGCAGTCTCGACCGTCTCTGCTGATGTCGCTTCGCCGGGCACAACCTCCACACAGGGCACAATATGCGGCGGGTTATAGGGGTGCGCCACCACGCAGCGCTCCGGACGCGCGGTCGCCGATTGAATCTCCGTCATCAGCATGGCGCTGGTGCTGGAGGCGAGAATGGCCTCGGGGCGGGCCAGCCGATCCAGGTCCCGGTAGATCTCCCGCTTGATGCCATAGCGCTCCGGGCCCGACTCTTGCACGTAGTCGACATCTTGCACCGCCGCAGCCAGATCGGTGCTTGTCGTGACGCGATCTAGCGCGGCCGCCACGTCTTCCTTTGACATCACGCCGGCTTCAACGAGCGAGTCGTAGGCCATCCGCAATTCCGCGTTTGCCTGGCTCAGCACCGCGTCCGAGACATCGTAGATCTTGACGCGCATACCGTGCTGAGCGAATAAAACCGCCCAGGAAAAACCAATCGTGCCGCCGCCCACACAAGCTACGCTTCTGATTTCCTCCGCCTTCATCGTCTTCACCACCGCCTCGGCTTCATTTGTCTGAAAGTCAATTGTAACAATGAATTCTGGAAAATCAGGCCAGCGTCGCTGATGCGACACGCATAAGCAAGCGGTTGACGCACTGAGTCGCCCTAGCTATGTCCCTACCGCGGTTAGATTCAGCCAGCTATTGTTTAGGATGGTAGCGATAAGCGGCATCTACCACGGCCTTGAGACCAAGCGTATTGCGCAGCGTGCCGATGCCTTCGACCTCAGCCCAGGCGTGGATCGAAGTCGCGCGCGGCATAAGACGCCTCCTGCTGATTAGAGACATGCGCTCAGAAGCGCACGCCAAACTTTACCACTTCCGCCGGCTCGTTCACGACCAGATCCCAAACGGCGGGCGCCTCATCCAGCGACACAAGCGGCTGAATCATGCCCGGAGCGGTCAGCGCGCCCTGGCGCATCATGCTGATGATAGCGTCGTAGGCGCGGTAATCGTCCCAGCGCGAATAATCGCGCGGCTTATGGCCGACATAACAGCCGTGAGGAACGATCATCGTCTGGCGATTGCGGTGGAACTCGCGCCCCAGCCACAGGCCGCGTCCCTCGCCCAGGTAGACGCCGGCTGCGCAGATCGTGCCTTCCATCCGCGTCGCGCGTATCGCGCTCTGCAGGCCCGCGTAAGTCGCGCTCAACTCGACAGCGACATCGACGCCGGGGCCGCCGGTCAGTTTGTGGATTTCCAAGGCGGCATCCACTTCAAAAGGATCAAGGGCCTGCTGTGCCCCGTATTCGAGCGCCAGTTCCCTCCGTTTCGGCAACGGATCCACAGCGAAGATCTGCTCAGCGCCGCTAAGCGCAGCCATGCGCACGGTCAGCAAACCGATCGCGCCCAATCCGATGACAGCGACCGTATCGGCGAAGCGGAAGTTGGATTCGCGGATGCAGTGGAAAGAGACGAAGGCGGGTTCAAAACATAAGGCGTCCAGCGGATCGATATCGCCCAAGAGCCAGATGCAGCCGTCAAGCCAAAGCGGCGGACCGTCCCAAGGCAGCTTGCGCCGCGTCGTGATGGTGTTGGTCTCGCTGACGTCCAGAAAGCTGATCACCCGATCCCCGACCTTCCAGTCCGAGACATCAACTCCCGTCTCAATGATGGTACCGACGCCGCTGGTGCCGACAATCGAGCCGGCGAGCATACTCTCGGCGGCGCTTTCGTCAGTCTCGACGAATAGTCGCATATCGTCGTCCCAACCCAGACCTTGCTCTACGCGGCCCCGCATGAAGGCCAAGGGCGTGCCGTGCTTGCCGGAGGCGTATTCGGTCTGAATACGCAGCTCATGCGGCGCCAGCGGCCGCTCGTCATATTCGACGACTTCAATCTTGTCTCCGCCGGTGAAGGCTAGCTTTCGCGGCATGTCTCCTCCTTATGGTTGTCGCGCGCCGCCCAGCCCACCGCATTTGCGATAATCTGCTGGACTTCGCTCTGATAGTAGATCGGGTAGGTTTCGTGCCCGGGCCGGAAGATAAAGACTTTGCCGCGCCCGCGCTGAAAGCAGCAGCGCCTTCCAACGCGACAAGACTGTGTTCTTGATCTGATATTTGCGACTTGCCAGCGCCAAACTCTTACTGCCGGACACGATCTCCAACACAACCTGCGCCTTGAACTCCGGACTGAACTTACGTGCCTTTCCCATCGTGGTTACCCTCGTGATGAACCACTAGTATACTCTCTCAACTAGCTGTCCAGCTTTCGGGACCACTACAGTGTTTGCGGTTGTGAAAAGGCGACCGCATTAAATTGGAAGTTTAGATCGTGATTACCTGTAGCCTTGACAAGCGATAAAGCGCTGTCTACAATCACAGTACGATAATGATAAACTCGGTTTGATATTATCAAACAAGGAAGCGGGGCATGCAGATCAATCTTGAGGGCAAGACCGCATTGGTGACCGGCGGCAATATCGGCATCGGCGCGGGCATCGCCAAGGCGCTCGCGCAATGTGGCGCGCAAGTTGCCATCACTTACTTTTCGCACGAAGCCGAAGCTAATGATACCGTAAATGCGCTCAAAGGGCTCTGCTGTGATGCGGCCATGCTGCAATTGGACGCGACAGACAGCGCTCAAGTGAAAGCGGTTGCGTCGCAGGCCGCCGAGCGTATGCAGGGCAAGATTGACATTCTGGTCAACAACGCCGGGCATCTGGTGGATCGCGTTCAAACCGACTGCATGTCCGATGAGCATTGGCATCGCGTCATAAATGTCAACCTCTCGAGCGCCTTCTACTGCACGCGCGAGACGCTGCCCTACATGCCCGAGGGCGGGCGCATCGTGAATATGGCGTCGATGGCGGCGCGCAATGGCGGCGGTAACGGGACTGTACCTTACGCCGCGTCGAAAGCCGGCGTCATCGGCCTGACGCGCGGCCTGGCCAAAGAACTGGCGCCACGGAAGATAACCGTTAACGCGCTGGCGCCCGGTTTCATCGCCGAGACGCCATTCCATGAGACTTTCACCGGCTTTGACAACTACGCCGGTATCATCAGCGGTATTCCGCTGGGCGTAGCTGGGCTGCCGGTGGATGTTGCCGGCGCAGTATTGTATTACGTATCGGATCTCGGCAAGTGGGTGACGGGCCAGGTTGCGGAAATCAACGGCGGCGCCTGGTTCGTTTAGTATCGCGAGAGACGGGCTTGATGCGGGAGTATCTCTTTCTAAAGCGCCATTCGCTTGACAATTGGCGGACGCTGGCGGAGACGACGCATTCGTCTCAGTTTAGGCGTTTGCTGCGTCAAGCCGATTCGCATCACGCTGACTTGCCGCCGCCCGACCATCCCAGCGACTCCATCACCTATATCGGCACGGCCGTTCTCAACCTGGCGCTGGCGCATCTGCTGACGGAGGACGCCGCCTATCTGGACTCCGCCCGCCGCTGGATCAAGTCCGCTATCGCCTACCCGCATTGGGGCAAAGAGCGCATGCCGGATCATGATCTCGACGCCGCCTGGCTGCTCTTCGGGCTGGGATTGGGCTACGACTGGCTCAAAGATGCCCTGCCGCCGGACGAGCGCGACGCCCTGCGCGACAAGCTATACCTGCACGGGCGCAGGCTTTACGAATACGCCCTGGCCACCGAAGGCCGATGGTGGAGTTCCGCTTACTGGCAGAATCACAATTGGATCTGCTACGGCGGCTTGGCGACTACCGCTTATGCCCTCTGCGCCGAATTCAGCGAAGCGGGCAGTTGGGCGGCGCGAGCGCGCGACAACTACGCGCAGGCGCTGTCCCTCATGCCCGAGGATGGCTCCAATTACGAAGGACCGGTTTACTGGCGCTACGGCGTCATCTGGTTCCTCATTTACGCCCACCTGCTGCAGCAAGAGACCGGCGAAGACTTGCATGATTCAGGCTTCCTGCGCAAGACCTTCTTTTATCGACTCTACCTTAGCGGACCTAACCTGGTCGATACCGCCAATTTCGGCGACTGCCACGATCGCCGCAGCGCCCACACCGCGGCCGTCTACGCGCGCCTGGCGAGCCTCTACAATATCGGCGAAGCGCAATGGCTCTATCATCATTTCGACGCCAGCGGCGAATGGGAACGCGAAGGCGCCGAAGGGCTGGTGAAACCGGGCCTCTGGGCGGAATCTGGCCTTGAGTTCCTTTGGTATGACCCGGCAATTGAGGGGGCGCCCATCGCAGACCTGCCGCTCAGCCGTATTTTCCCCGACTTGGGACTGGCAACGATGCGCAGTTCCTGGAATGCGAACGGCATCACGATGGCCTTCAAGTGCGGCGCGCCCAACGGCATAAAAGCCTGGCACAGCGGTCAAGAGCTGAATCACAGTCGCGCCTGGCAAACGCTTAACGCCGGGCATGATCATCCCGACGCCAACAGCTTTATCATCATCAGCGGCGATGATTATGTCGCCGTCGATGATGGTTACGCCAAAGAGAAGCGCAGCCGCCACCACAACACGTTGCTTATAGATGGCCGCGGCCAATATGCGGAAGGAAGCAAAAACGCCTTCCGTGATTTGGACGCGACCTGGGGCGCTCGCCTGGAAGCCAGCCTTGAATGCGGCGATGTCGTTTACACACGCGGCGAGGCGGCACGCGCCTATGCGCCCGATTTGCGGCTGCGGCAATTCACCAGAGAGGCGGTTTTCCTCGCCGGCGACGCCGTAGTTTTTCGCGATATGATTTCGTCTGATATCCCGCATGACTACCAGTGGCTGATGCAGACCGACGTTCCGCCCGAGGCGAATGGGCGCGGGTCGTTCAAGTTTTCCAGCGGAGCGACGCCATACCAATTGCACGCGCTGCAGCCCGCCGGGGTAACGCACGATGTCCTGGAGCAGGAGATCAGCGCCAACCCCACATCGGCCAAGCCCGACTGGATTATCCGCCGGACGCAGTACGCGCTGGCGCTAAGCCCAGCCGAAGCCTGTCGCGATTGCCAGTACTTCGTCGTACTCGACCTCGCCGGATACCAAGTCCAATCGCTGCCGGCCGAGCGTGGCTTGGTCACAACCCTGAGCGCGGAGGGCCGGCAATGGACGGTTGCCTTTGCCAGTGGCCGCGACGGCATCCAGGCGGCCAATCCCAATGTAAACGTCGATGGGGCTTGGTTCGCGGGACGCCGGGCCGACGGACAGCTCAGCCAATACCTGGCCGGCGATGTCGCCAGCATCTGGCTGGACAGCGAGCTCCACTTCGTCGCTGATCGTCCGGTGGATATTACCTGGCGGCAGGCGGACGACAGCACAAGCGTAACAATCAGCGCGCGCGACGATGCCTGGCTGCGTCTCAAAAGCGATAAACCCGCGGCTCTTCATTTGAATGGCGGCGACTGCCCATATCAGCACGACGCCGCGACCGGCATGATTTGGGTCCGGGTAGGCGCCGGCAAATCCGAGCTAGAGATTCATTAAGGGTAGCCGCGCGATGACGACTGTTTTTGCAGAATCCTTACAGCAAAGCATCGAGACGACTCGGCAAAATCTGAGCGCGCTTGAGGAATTTCCCGAATCATTCAAGCACGGCCTTTGGCGGCCGATCGAAAAAGAGCGCCCGGCCGGGCATTGGGTGGACGGCTTCTGGACCGGTCTGCTTTGGCTGGCTTGGGCGCACAGCGGCGATGCCGACCTAAAGGCTGGCGCAGAACGCTGGAACAAGAAGCTGGCACACCTGAAGACCAGCCGGGGCACCCACGATTTGGGTTTCATCTTTTACCTGTCGCATGTCATCGCCGGGCGTCTGACCGGCCACGCCGACTGGTTCGACAACGCCATCACGGCGGCCTACACCTTGACCCAGCGCTACAATCCACGCGGCGAATACCTGCAAGCCTGGGATGATGACGGCATCCGCAAATGGGCCGGCCGCAGCAATATCGACCTGATGATGAACCTGGCGCTTCTGTATTGGGCCAGCGAAAAGACCGGCGACGCCTCCCTGGCCGATATCGCGACGCAGCACGCGCGCACATCGCGCCTGGCGCTGGTGCGGGGCGATGGCTCTACGGCGCATGTAGCCGACTTCAACCCCGATACCGGCCTCCTGATACGACAAGAACAATACCAGGGCTACAGCTACGATTCCTGCTGGTCGCGCGGGCAAGCCTGGGCGCTCTACGGCTACGCGACTTGCTATCGCTATACCGCGATCCCCGGCTTCTTGACGACTGCGCAAGCTCTGGCGGATTACACGCAGCGTCACCTGCCCGCAGATCTCGTGCCCTTCTGGGATTACAACAGCCCACATATTCCCGAGACCTATCGCGACTCATCGGCGGCCTCCGTGACCGTCTGCGGCTTGGTGGAGTTGGCGGCGGTCGACAGCCAAAACGCCGCGCGTTGGCTCGAGCTGGCCGAGCGCATGTTACACTCTCTCTGCGAGCGCTACCTGATCCGAGACGCGCAGGGGGCTTCCTCGATTTTGCGCGAGGGCGCGCGCTCCGTGCCGGCGAACTTGATGGAGCACGGACTGATATACGGCGACTATTATTTCCTCGAAGCGCTGACCGCCTTTACGCGCCCGGATATTCATCAGCGCGCCTTTGCCGTCGAAAGCAACTTAAGCGGGATGAGCGAGTAATTTGATATGGCGACAATTACCTTACCAGGCAAAAAAGTATTGTCGTCGCGGGCGCGTGAAGCCCTGAATGGTTACCTCTTCATATCGCCCTGGGCGCTGGGATTCCTCGTATTCGTCATCGGTCCTATGATCGGGCTGATCTGGCTGAGCTTCCATCGTTGGGATTTGATTGGCGATCCCCGGCACGTCGGCTGGCGCAATTTCGAGCGTCTGCTGCGCGACCGACTTTTCCTCAAGTCCATGGAAGTTACCATCATCTACGGCTTGGGGCGCGTGCCGCTGGGCATTATCGTTGCGCTGGGCACGGCGCTGCTGCTCAATAATCGCCGCATCAAGTTCATCGGCATTTGGCGCACCATCTATTACATGCCGGTGGTGCTGCCGCCGGTGGCGATCGCCCTGGTCTGGATGTGGATATACAATCCTCGCTACGGCATTCTAAATTCAACGATTCAACAGGTCTTTGGCGTACCCGGTCCACGCTGGCTGGACGACCCGGCTCTGGTCTTGCCCTCGCTGATGATCATGGCTGTCTGGGTCGCGGCCGGCCGCAACATGATCATCTACCTGTCCGGCTTGCAGGGGATTTCCAGCGAACTTTACGAAGCGTCCGCGATCGACGGCGCCGGCTACTGGCGCCAATTCTTCCGCATTACGCTGCCACTCCTGACGCCTGTCATCTTCTTCAATCTGATCACCGGCATGATCGACACCTTCAAACTCTTCTCGCAAGCATACATCATGACCGAGGGCGGCCCGCGCAATCAATCGCTATTTTTCACATACTACCTTTTCCAGAAAGGATTCCAGCAGTACCAAATGGGTTACGCGTCGGCGATGGCTGTGGTGGTCTTTATCATCATCATGGCGCTGACCTTGCTGGTATTCCGCTGGTCAAAAGCCTGGGTCTTCTATGAAGGCGAGCTGACGGGGGGCAATTAAACCGATGGTTGCCAATATCGCGCTAAACGCGCCGACGCGTAAGAATGCCTTGCAAGAGCAAGCCTTGTCCTACCTAAAGGTGGCGGCGATATACGCCATTCTGCTGCTGGGCGCCGTGCTGGTATTCTTCCCCTTCGCCTGGACTATCTCCACATCGCTTAAAACCGAACAGCAGACATTGGCTTATCCGCCGACCTGGGTACCCGATCCCGTCCAATGGGAGAACTATCCCGATGCGCTCACGGCGCGTCCATTCGGGCGATACTATGTCAACACTACTATAATCACCACGCTTAGCGTTATCGGGCAGGTCCTTAGCTCGGCGGTGGTGGCTTACGGCTTCGCCCGTTTCCGCTTCCCCGGGCGCGGATTCCTTTTCCTGGTCCTGCTCAGCACGCTGATGATTCCCTTCCACATGCTTATCATTCCGCGTTTCATCCTCTTCAAATATCTTGGTTGGCTCGATACATTCCTGCCGTTGATCGTGCCGAATTTCTTCGGCGGCGCCTTCTCCATTTTTTTGCTGCGTCAATATTTTCTGACCATCCCGCTCGACCTGGACGAAGCCGCCAAAATGGACGGCGCCAATGCTTTCCAAATCTTCATGAGTATCATTCTGCCCCTGGCCCGCCCGGCCCTGGGCGCGGTCGCCGTCTTCGAATTTGTGTCCACCTGGAATGACTTTCTCGGTCCGCTAATCTACTTGAGCTCCGACCGCAACTACACGGTGTCAATCGGGCTCGCCGCCTTCCGCAACGATTATTTCACGGCTTGGCATTTGTTTATGGCCGCCTCCGCCGTCGCCATGCTGGCGCCGCTAGTCGTATTTTTCCTGGCGCAGAAATATTTCATCAGCGGTGTGGCGCTAACCGGATCAGGCGGATCAAAAGGTTGAGTTCTCATTACTGGGAAGGAGGCGCCCCTGGCACACAATCTTCAGACCTATCCGACGGAATCGAATCATGTATAGAAGGAGCAGAACAAAATGATGACTAGTCGAAAGACTCTACTGACCGCGATTCTCGTAATCTTCATGCTGACGCTCACGCTTGGCGCGTCGGCGCAGGACGTGACGATCAAGTGGTTCATGCGCTGGGATCAGAATCGCGTTGAAAACGTGGCCATGCCTGTCTCGGAAGCTTTCACCGAAGCCACCGGCATCAATATCGAGTTCGAGAACATCGGCAGCGGCAGCGACTATTACACCAAGCTGCAGACCACCGTCGCCGGCGGCACGCCGCCCGATGTATTCTATCCCGCCACGCACGTCGCAAATGCCTACGCCAGCAAGGGCGCCCTGCTGACCATCAGCGAATTTGTCGAGCGCGATGGCATCGACCTCTCGGTCTATGACCCGACCATTTTGGCCAACTACCAGATCGATGGCGAATTGCATTGCTTGCCGATTGACCACGCCGCCCTGGTCGTCTACTACAACAAAGAGATCTTTGACGCGGCCGGCGTCGATTATCCGGTAGATGGCTGGACCTGGGATGACTTCGTCGAGACCGCCACAGCTTTGACCCTGGACACCGACGGAGACGGCGTCACCGACCAATTCGGCGTCGATACCTTCCGCAATTACTGGCCCATGGTGGTCTGGAGCAATACCGATCGCGGCCTCTTCGACGATATCCGCCATCCCACCGAATTCTACGGCATGGAGCAAGGCGTGATTGACTCGGTGCAGTTTGTTGCCGACCTGATCCTCGAGCACAACGTCATGCCTTCGGACGAGCAGCGCGCTGATATCAGCGATCTATTCGCCGCCGGTAAATCCGCCATGCAAGTGGTGGGCCACTGGCGTATGCAGCGTTATCTCGGCTCCGGTTTCGACTTCGATATGGCGGCGCTGCCCCTGGGCGAGTCCGGCGAATCAGTCAATCGCGCTGATGGCAGCTGCTTTGCCATCTCCGCCGATACCGAGCATCCCGAAGAAGCCTGGGAACTGGTTAAGTTCCTGGCCGGTCCGGGTTCGCTGGGCGTCAACATGCTGCTGGATCTGCAAGTTATGACCCCGGTATTGTCGGAATTCAAGAGCGACCCGCGCTTCCTGGAACCCGAGCTGCTGCCGGGCTCCAACAAGGAAGCCTTCCTGGCCGGCGCGGGCAATTACTTCTCGATGTACGATCCGATTCACCCCATGTACTCCGCTTTCGATTCGCTGTGGAAGCAGGAATTGGGCGAGGTTTGGATCGGCGCGGCAAGCGCAGAAGAGGCTATGCAGCGCATTGACGATGAGGTCAGCTACATCCTCGAGAACATCGAAGATTACGAGTAGTAGCGGCTGTAAGCGAAACTGCCCGAATACTGCAAGCCCCTCCTGCATCCAAGGGAGGGGCTTTGCGCTTTCAGAGTTGCTAATGCCGAGCGCCTCGCCGCGCATGGTATACTGATAAATATAAGCTTAGAGTAAAGAATAGTTGGCGATGGCTACTCAAGAGCGTGTCTACACGGTGGACGATGTCTGGCGGCTTGAAACCGCGCCCGGCAGTCCAGCCGAGAAGTATTATCTCATAGAGGGAGAGTTGCTGACCAAAATGGCTCCTACCGAATTGCATGGCGATGTAGCCATTCGATTAGGCACACACCTGTTCTTGTATATCGACGAGCGCGACCTCGGTCGCGTCACAAGCGAAGTCGGATTTCATCCGCCGGGCGACCGGCGTACTGTGCTCCTGCCCGATGTCGCCTTTACGAGCAAGTCGCGAACGGCGCCGCGCGCGCGGTCCAGCTATGTGCCCTATATGCCCGACTTGGCGGTCGAGATCATATCGCCCTCGCAGACCCTCGCTCAAGTCCGGCGCAAGGCCGAAGTCTACTTGCTGCATGGCGCAAGCATTGTTTGGCTGCTGGATCCAGCGGCAAAGTTTGCCGAAGTCTGGCGTCTCGGTGAAGACGGCGCGTTGTTTAACGAGCGCATCGCAAGCGACGGCGAATTGAGCGGCGGCGACATTCTTCCCGGCTTCCGCCTTCCCCTCAGCCGCATTCTCAATAATTAGCGATTTAGAAGCGGTTCGCGCCGCAGAGGCTGGACTTAATATGATTCACCGCATCGCCATCGCGGGCTTGAGTCTGCTACTTTGCTTTGCGAGCGTGGCGCAATCCGACGGCCTGCATTACTATGTAAGTCCCGAAGGTGACAACGGCAACAGCGGCCTCAGCGTATCCCGCCCTTTCCGCTCGATCCAGCACGCGCTTCAGCTGGCGCAGCCGGGCGATACCATTCACCTGGCGCCGGGGCACTATTATCAGGACGTCTACACCGTGCGCGATGGCGAGCCGGGACGGCCTATCACCATCGTCGGCGCCGCTAACGCTGTCGTACACGGCTTGACCAGCCACCGTATTTTCCAGGTGCATCACGATTACATCAGCTTAATCGGCTTCACCATCGACGGCCTGCGCCGCAACGCCGAGCCCAACCGCATGGGCGCCTTCCGCGAGAAGTTGCTTTACGTCATTGGTTACGACGCGCGCGATGGCGTCAACAACTTGCGCGTCCTCGGCATGACCTTCCGCAATGCCGGCGAGGAATGCCTGCGCATCAAATACTTCGCCACTTATAACGAAATCGCCTACTCCAGCTTCCATGACTGCGGCATCTGGGACTTCGTCTTCGACGCGCATGGCGTCGTTGGCGAGGCAGTCTATCTCGGCACTTCAAGCAAGCAGTGGGACATCAACCTGACGATCGAGCCCGACGTCACCGCGCATAACTGGGTGCATCACAATTTCATGGATACCCAAGGCAATGAGTGCGTCGAAGCCAAAGAAGGCAGCGAGTACAACATCATCGAATACAACATCTGCACCGGCCAGAAGGATCCCAATTCCGGCGGGATCGTGTCGCGCGGAAAAGGCAACGTCATCCGCTATAACGAGATTTACGACAATGTCGGCGCGGGCGTACGGCTGGGCGGGCACTTGGTGGACGGCATCCAGTATGGCGTCGAGAACGAGGTCTACGGCAATCTGATACAGGGCAACCAAGCGGGCGGGGTCAAGATCATGATCGACGGCCAGGCGCGCCTCTGCGGCAACAACCTCCGGGATAACGCCGCGGGCGCCGTCAGCGGCAGTTTCAGCGGCGGCTACGATCCGGCAGCGGCCTGCGCCTCAGGCGCGTAGGACAGCTCCCGCCGTTCCAGCGTGTAACCCAGCTTGATAGAAATGCGCTGCGCCACCTCGCGCACTTTCGCGCCCGAGGACGATATGGTCGCTTCATCCAGGCGGGACAATGGGAATGAGACGCTGACGGCGGCGATGGGCACGGCATCATAGCTATGGATCGGCGCTGAAATACATAATCCGCCGATCTCATTTTCCTCGCGCTCGATGGCGTAGCCTTGTCGGCGGAAGTCCTCGAACTGACGCATCAATACCTTAATATCGGTGATGGTGTTCCGCGTCATGGATTCGAGCGGGTAAGAATTTAACACTTCCAGAGCCTGCTGCGGCGGCAAATGCGACAGGATCGCTTTGCCCAAGGCGGTCGAATGGGGCCAGGCGCGCTTGCCTATGTGATTGCGGAAACCGAGACTCTTGTCGGTCAGCAAGCGCTCAATATAAATGATCTGATTCTCTTCCAGGATCGCCAGGTTGACACTCTCAGACGCCCAGTCGCGCAAGTCCTCCAGCTCGGGCATGGCGATCTTGCGGATCTCGATCTGATCAAGCAGGACGCCGGCGCGCTCCACAAGTTGCAGGCCCAGGTGATAACGGCGGTTCTCCGGATTCTGCGCGATGTAGCCGTTGCGCTCAAGCGTATATACCAGACCCGAGGCCGTGCTCTTGTGCAGGTTCAGGGCTTTGGCGATGTCCGTGATGCCCAACTCCGGCGTCTGGGGCCCAAAAAGCGACAAAATATCCAATGCGCGCTGGAGCGACGATATGATCCGCGGATCTTTCCCTCTCTCATCCATGCGCTGTTTCTCCGTCTGATTCTTAATCCCTATCCTACCGCAAAGCGCGGAAAAAGTATCTGGCGGGTTGCGCCAGGGCAATTGCATCAAATTATTTTCAGTTTAGATTCCTACCTTTTCAGCCGCTATCATTTTGATGCAATTGCCCTGGGAATGCTTTGGAGAAATTTGCAAATAAAAGCTGTCGCCTAGTATAGTTAGCTAGATTGCCGTGACTGTCGCATAATGCGCCGGCCATTTGCTAAAAATACGCTAACAACGACGAGCAGCAAGAGCATGTGAAGAGAAACGGTAACGCGGAGAATTGGAGGACGACCTATGCCAGATGATTAGAAAGCGCGTATCAGATTTGCCGTAGATCTTGATCAAAAGAAAGGACGAACGAAATGAAAGGCTTCACCAGAATGCTCTTATTGACAGCCACTGCAATACTGCTGATTTCCTCATTAGGAACAGCTGTCGCGCAAGACGAAGACGTGACGCTTGATCTGTGGATGTTTCTGGACGGCACCGGCTTTTTGCCCTCGGTGGTCGAGGCTTTTGAGGCCGCGCATCCGAACATCAAAGTCCAAATAACCGATGTCCCCGAAGGCGAATATGTCACCAAAGTAGACACGGCTTTACTGGCCGGGCAACCGCCGGATATCGCATTCCCCTATGTTATCCGCTGGATCAGAGCGGGATTGGTCGCGCCGATCGACGAGGCATTAGAGGCGGCGGGCGTTGATATTGAAGATTACAACGCCGGCGCAGTCTCGCGGAATTGCGCGCTGGACGGGCGGGTATACTGCCTGGGCACATTCACGGCTGGATACAATATCTTCTACAATAAGGATGTCTTCGATGCCGCTGGCCTGCCGCATCTTTCGCCGACGGAGCCGATCACGATTGACGAATATGCCGATCTCGTCGCCCAGCTTGCGGTGTACAGCGATGATATGTCGGAGCGGGTTTGGGGCGGGACGCTGCCCATGCCCTGGTGGACGGACGCCGCCAATTACTTCAGCGAAGACGGCCGCAGCGTCATAGGCTATGTCAACGACGAGGCGACCGTGCACTTCTATCAAGTCGTTGCGGATATGGCTGGCACAAATGCCATCCTGACTTCGGCTGACCTGAGCCTGGCGGGCAACTCTGCCGATGATATGTTGGCAGCCGGGCAACTGGCGATGGCTATGGCTGATAGCCCGATAGCCCAGCCCTTGCTGGAAGCCGCCGGCGTGAATTGGGGCGCTGCGCCGCCGCCGGTGGAAGCTGAGGGTGATCCGGCCTGGGTGTACACAGGCTCTGATGAACTGATGGCGCTGAGCGGCAGCGACAACCTGCCAGAGGCGCTGCAATTCATTGTCTTCTGGGCCACGGAAGGCAACCGTCTGCGCCTCGAGTCTGGCGGGCTGCCGATGAATATGCGCCTGGCGGAGGAGATGAACTGGGCAGAAGGCAGCGAGGGTCGCCAGGAATTGCTGGACGCCATCAGTTTGGGCCGCTCGACCGTTTTTGTTCCGACTGTCTGGGGCGCTTATGGGGAGATAGCCGAGGCGATCAACAGCTTGATGATCGAAGATGGCGTGTCGGCGCAGGAGGCGCTTGATGAGATTGCGCCCGTCATTCAGGATGACCTGGATCAACTCTGGGAAACCTGGGACACATTCCAATCCGAGTAGTTGCTCATCAGAATTGGCGCTGCGGGAAATTTGCCTGTCCTGCGGCGCCATGCTTGTGAGCCCCTAGCCTATGCAAGCGCTCAAACAGTCTCGCGTCAGAGGCCGGAATCAAGGCAAACGGAAGCTAGGCGCGATGGAACGGCGCGAAGAACGCGTCGCCTACCTCTTCCTCTTGCCCTGGCTTATCGGCTTGGTGGTCTTCATCATCGGTCCTGTCATCGCTTCCCTGCTCATCAGCTTGACGGACTGGAACCTGCTAACCCCACCTAACTGGATTGGGTTAAAAAACTACGAGAAAATGTTTTCCGATCGCGACTTCTATAATTCGCTTCGGGTCACATTTCGCTTCGTCATCATGTCGCTGCCCGTCTATACGCTGGTGAGTCTCTCGCTCGCCCTGCTGCTCAATCAACGCATACGCGGCATGTACGTCTTCCGCACGGTGCTGTTTATGCCCTCCGTCATCGCTGGCACCGCTGTCGCCGTCTTGTGGTCGATTCTGCTGAACCCCGATGTCGGCGTGGTCAATCAAATCTTGGGGGCGATCGGCGTTCAGCAGCCGCCACGCTGGCTTGCCAGCCGCGACTGGGCGATTCCGGCGGTGATCCTGATGGGGCTGTGGGGCGTCGGCGGCGGCGTCATCATTTACCTGGCCGGCTTGCAGAATATCCCGCCCCACCTCTATGAAGCCGCGACCATCGACGGAGCCAACCCCTCACAGAAATTCCGCTTCGTGACGCTGCCCATGCTGACGCCGAGTATTTTCTTCCAGCTCATTACCGGTTTGGTGGCGGCCTTCCAGGTCTTTGATGTGGCTTATGTTTTGGCTGGACGCGGCGGCACGCGGGCCAGCGCGCTGCAATTCTATCTGCTCAATGTTTATGAAGAAGGTTTCCAGAACGGGCGCTTCGGTTATGCCTCGGCGCTGTCCTGGGTACTGGTGGTTATTGCGACTATTGTTATCTTGATCACCTTTCGCACCTCCGAACGCTGGGTCTATTACGAGAGCGAGGAGGATAAGTCTTAGACATGCAGAGCAATCCAACGCTGATTCAGCGCCACAGGTCCGCCAAGCGTCATCTGCGCGATGACATCATCCCGCGCGCGCGTAAGCTAGTGCGCTTGCTGGTCCTCTACGCGATTCTCATCGGCCTGTGCGGCTTTGTGCTGCTGCCGGTCTCCTGGATGTTGACCGCGGCGCTAAAGCCGGACAGCGTTCCCTTCTATACCATCCCGCCGCAGTGGTTCCCAACCGAGCACTTCGAATGGCGCAACTTCGAAACCGCCTTGTTGGACCCCGTGCGCCCATTCCTGCGCTTCACGCTGAATACATTAATTATTTTCGGCGGCAATGTAGTCGGCACTATTTTCTCCTGTACGCTGGTGGCTTACGCCTTCGCCAGGCTGCGTTTTCGCGGCAGTGGATTTCTCTTCAACGTCTTGATTATCACCATGCTAATCCCCTGGCAATCACAGATGATTCCACAATTCCTGCTGTTTCTCGAATTAGGCTGGTACGGGACTTATCTGCCGCTGATTGTGCCGTCATTTGCCGGCAACGCCTTCTTCATTTTTCTCATACGTCAATACATGCGCACCTTCCCGCGTGATCTGGACGAAGCGGCCAAGATCGATGGCTGCAGCTACTTTGGCTTCTTTCGTCACATCATTTTGCCTCTCTGCCGTCCGGTGCTGGCGGTGGTAGTGGTCTTCATGTTCCTCGGTTCCTGGGGAGATCTCTTGGGGCCGCTGATTTACCTGAACAACACCGATCAATTCACCATCGCCATCGGCCTGGCCAATTTTGCCACGCGTTACAATCCCAACACCAATCTGCTGATGGCGGCCAATCTTGTGATGATGATTCCGCCTATCCTGGTCTTCTTCTTCGCCCAAGAGCAGCTCATCGGCGGCATAGCGTCTGTGGGTTTGAAGGGTTAGGAGACGCCCTGATATTGAAGTGTCGTCTCCGGAAGCGTCCCAGAAATCCCAAGTTAGTCCGGCAATAATATCAGTTTCTATGTCGAGTCACCCTTCCCTAATGATTTGGGGAAGGGCCGGGGATGGGGTAGAAAACAAGGACTTCACGAAATGACCATGCCAAATCTCGATTTTACCGAGCAGCGCCGAAGCCTGGAGTACGATTTCCACCGGCCTGTCTACCACTTCATTGCGCCCTCGAGCTGGATGAACGACCCCAACGGCGTGATCCACTGGGGCGGCGAGTATCATCTCTTTTACCAATACCACCCTTACAGTCCCCGCTTTGGACTGGCTCATTGGGGCCACGCCCTTAGCGAGGACGCGATCAACTGGCGGGATTTACCCGTCGCGCTCTCTCCAACCCCGGGCGGGCCGGACGAGACCGGCTGCTGGTCCGGCTGCATCGTAGACGACGATGGCCTGCCGACAGCCGTCTATACCGGCGTCGGTCCCCAGGGTTTCGGTCAGCAATCGCAGTGTATCGCCACCAGCCAGGACGGCTTGCTGAGTTGGGAGAAATACAGCGGCAACCCGATCTTGAGCGAGATACCGGCCATATCCAATCAGCCCTACGATCTGCGCGACCCGATGATATGGCTTGAGGATGATACCTGGTATATGCTGCTCGCCTCGCGCATCAAAGACCGCGGCGGTTCGGTATTTCTGTATCGTTCGCCCGACCTGATGCAATGGGAATTCCTGCATCCGCTGCTGACCGGCAGCTATGCCAAAGACGGCTGCGTCTGGGAGTGCCCCTGCTTTTTCCCGCTAGGTGACAAGTGGGTGCTGATCGTGGCCGGCAAGGGCCGCCGGATTCCCTTCACCGTCTTTTACTTCATTGGCGACTATGTTGATCGGCAGTTTACGCCGGAGTCCAGCGGCATCCTGGATCACGCCTACTTCTACGCGCCCTTCACGATGGAAGACGCGCGCGGCCGCCGTTTGCTCTGGGGCTGGTTGCGCGAAGGCCGCAGCGAGGAGGCGCATGTCGCCGCTGGCTGGGCCGGCTGCCACTCCATCCCGCGTGAACTGAGCCTGCGCAATGGACAGCTGCACATGACGCCTGTGCCGGAGCTTTCTCAACTTCGCGGCAAGTGCGCTGAGATCAGCGATATCCGCCTGACTGGCCGCTACCACGATCTTGAGATTCAGGGCGCTGCTCTGGATATTGAGGCGGAGTTGATTGCCGAAGGTACAGTCGGTCTGGCGGTCGCCTGCGCGCCTGATGGGGAAGAAGAAACTCGCGTCAGCTACAACCCGGACACAGAACTGCTGAGCGTAAACCGCGAGCGTTCGAGCCAGGGCCAGGAACTCGAAACCTTTGCCCACGAAGCGCCGCACCACCTCGCGCCCGGCGAAAACTTACAGCTGCGCATCTTGCTTGACGGCTCGGTATTAGAGATCATCGCCAATGGTCGGACGAGCATTTGCAGCCGCATCTACCCGTCGCGCGCCGACAGCCGGGGTCTGCGCCTGTTCGGGAAGGGCCGGGTCAAAACGCTGTCAGTCTGGCGGATGCGCTCCATTTACGCTCCCTAGACGGGCCTGACGCCAACCTTGTCAAAGTAGATACAACCGGTTTGCGCAATCAGGGCGATACCGCCGCCGGTCAAGGCATTGTCCGGGTCCTTTGCTTCAAGCGCCTGCTCGCCATTGACGAATGCGGTCAGCTTGTTCCCTTCGACTTTCAATTTGAGATCAACCTCCTGCTCGACTGACCAGCCTGCGTCGGTTTCGGCCAGTATAGTTTCACCGTCCAGGACACGAACGATGCGGGTCTTCTCATGATCCAGCAACAGCGCATAGTAGCGCTGCAGGCCCTGAGCGCGCACGGCGATCCCGCCGGCTTCACAGACGCGTGGCATGGCCGTAGCCGCAAATTGATAGTCGGTCCAGTCGCGTGTGCCCTGTATCAGCAGACCGCGGCCTTCGTTTTGTATGACGCGGTAGGGCTGTGGCCAATAGTCCCAGGCATCAAAGCGTTCGTTGGAATCCAGCGCGTAAATCCAAGCCTTCTTCCAGAACCTTGGCTGCTTGCGTTTTGCACGTCCCGCTTCGCTGATGTATGGCCGGTTCAGCTGCACATCGGGCGTACCGTCCCAGCTGAGCCAGTCCAGGTAGACCGTGCCGCTGGCGCCATTCTCGCCCGCAATCTCTATGCCAATATAAGCGATGGGCTGGTTGCCGGTCTCCGGCACGAGCCATGACAGCTGGACATCCGCGCCCGGCGCAAGCTGGACTGGCTCGCCCCCGATGATCTCCAGCGCGTCATCTTCGTTGTAATGCCGCGCGTAGAGCCTCAGCGTAGCCGCTTCAGCATTGCCCGCGTCTGCCGCCAGGCCCGCGCGCAGGACTTGCCCTGGATACAGCGTTGGCGACGCCAGCAAGCGATAGCCGCGCTCATCAAAATAATCGGCAATTTCCTTTGAGGGGATAAACGTGAGCGTGGCTGCTCTGGCAATGCGCCCAGGCGCCAGCCGCCGATAACGCAGCGCCAGCGATCGCTCGCCGTTATTGCTGTGCCCCGGCACATTTTCGATGGTCACAGCATTTTTGGATTCAGGCCCGGTCTCAGACTCGAAGCCCTGCACCGAGCCCGGCAGGCTGAAATGATATCGCGCGCCATTTTTCGGCGCAAGCGGCCCTAAGCCCTGCATGCCGCGCCCGATATTGACCAGTTTGTAGGACTCGCCCAGCGCATCGCTGATACTGCTGCCGCCGTCCGCCGATGGCAGGTAGAGGCGATCGGCTACGGGACCGCGCCA
>JAGWBC010000013.1:22009-28759 GCA_021296115.1 Anaerolineae bacterium
AAGTCATCGTCGCCATAGAGCAGCGCGAGAATAATGCGGGCATGGTTGGGCACGATATGGCAATTGCCCGGATACCGTTCGCGACTGTATTCCCCGTCGATCCGCCCCAGCGTCTGATGCCAATCCGGCTGCCGGGCGTGCCAGTCGCGCACTTTCTCAATCATCCGGTAGGTGATCGAATCGGCGGGGATCGTGGAAACGGCGCTGTCGATCAGCTTGTTCATGTCAGATTCGACAAAGGCTTGAGCGACCAGGGCGGCGACCACCTGCGCGCCATAGATTGCTTCGCCGTCGTGGCTGACACAGGCGGCCCGCCGCGCCAGATCCGCCGCCAGCTCGGGGTCGCCGGGCGCGATCATGCCCCAGCTGTCAATGAAGATCTGCGATCCAATCTGCTCGGCCATGATGGGGCCGTTGAGTTCGATTGAGCCGCTGCGTGGCGGTTGAATGCCGTTTTTCAGGCGGAGATAGGCAGTATGTTCGGTGACATCGCCGATGCCGCCCCACCACAAAATGGTCTTGCCTTCGACGATGTAATTCAGCCAGGTCTGGCCGATCTGCTCGGGGGTCAGATTCAAGCTGTTGCCGTAATCCGGCATGGCGCGCACAAAAGTAAATGTGCCGGAGAGATCGTCATCGGTCACGATCAGCGGTTCCTCAAGCGCCTCATGCACGTAGTAATTGATCTCGCCAAAGCGCTTCATGATCATCTCATAGGACCAGCCTTCAATCGGGCGACCCAGGTAGACGGCAATGATCTTGCCGAGCGCGCCGGCATAAACGCGTTCGACGTAATCCGAGGGAAGTGTCATAGTTGAAACTCCATTGATACTAGATTAGGGGTCAAGGATTTTCAGGCGACGCCGCTTCAATCTGTAAGACCCGCCTTGCTGTGTGAATCACAGGGTCGCTTCAGACTCTGGACCCTTTATGCAAGGCATATTGTAATGCGGGGTACAACCTGACTGTAGTGCGAACGACGTAGTGGTTGCAGATCGTCGCGGCTCAACGTAGCAAAGAGGAAGTTGCACGCCGAGTATCCTTTGAGATACACTACATTCGACCAAGAAATAAGTATGAAAAGGAGCCTAGATACGATGATTTCCACAAGTTTTGGCAAGCGATTAAAAAAGCTGACCTGCGTCTTCCTGGTGACGCTCCTGCTGGGGGCCTTCGGCCTGAACCTGGCAGGCGCGCAAGACAGCACCGACATATTAGTCTGGGGTTTGGGATATGCCAGCAACTATGACGAACTTTTGGTCGAGCGATTCAACGAAGGCCACGATGACGTCAACATCGTCTACGAAGATGTCTTGACCGGCGAAATCTCCGAGAACAATCAGAAGTTGCGCGTCGCTATGGAGAATGAAGCGGGCCCCGATGTGCTTGGCGGCCTCGATGTCGGCGCGAACTTGCAGGCGCTGGTAGCGACCGGGCAAGTCAGAGACTTGACGGAGTTCTATCGCGAGAGCGGCCTGATTGAGCGCATTCCGGACAACTTGCTCTCGCAAGTCACGATTGAAGGACGCATTTATGCCATCCCGCAGAATCTGGAATCCGTCGGCATCTTTTACAACAAGGACGCCTTCGCCGAGCTGGAGTTGGAGACGCCGGCCTCTTTCGAAGAATACGTGGATCTTTTGGAGGCGGTTAAAGACGCGGGCTATTATGGCTATACCATGGGTCTGGCCGGTGGCTGGCCCTCCGCGCTGATGGCCTCCATGTTTATGTACAGCAGCGCCGGCTCGGAATACATTGATGTGCTCAGCGGCACGCAGCCCTGGCCCGATTGTGAGAACTGCCTGGACGGGCTGTACGCCTTCCAGGGCATGGCCACAAATGGCTACGCCAATCCGGATCCCTTGGGCATTGACTACAACCAGTCGCTAGACCTGTTCTATCAAGGCCAATCGATCATGGTGCTCAACGGCCCCTGGTTCATCAACGATGCGAACTTGGCGGAGCCCGATTTCGAAATTGGTTTCTTCTACTTGCCGGCGGTTAACCCCGCAACCGATATCAAGACGCTGGGCGGCATCGGCGGCTCAATAGTCATTGCCGAGTACGCGCCGGTGGACGCCGCTTTCAAAGTCGTTGAGTGGCTGACAACTGAAGAGGTAGCGGTGCAGGCGCTGCGCGAAAGCGCCGTGCTGCCGGCCTTCTCGATTGAGGTGCCCGAGGATATTCCGGACCTGTACTACCAGATCGCCTCGGAGACGGCCGCCAATGTCGACAAGATCGGTTTCTGGCCCGTCACTTATCTGGCGCCCAAGGTCTTCGGCGACATGAACCAAATCGTACAGGGTATGATTGGCGGCATGCTCAGTCCCGAGGAATTCCTGGACGAAATGCAGGCTACGCACAGCGCCTACCTGGCGGAAAACTAAGCTGCTGCGATCGCTGAACGAATTCAGGCGCGACCTTGCCCTTGACGAAGGTCGCGCCTTTTCCATTGAATACCTCAGCCGCTTCACAGGCGCGTCCATCCTGACGCGAAAGGACGCCTGCTAATGGCGCAAACGCTCAGCGCCGCGGGAAAACCTAGGGCCGGTCCTCGCTTCCGCCTTGACCTCATGCCCTATCTCTTTATCTTGCCAGCCGTCCTTATCTATGTGGTGTTTAATCTAGGTCCGGTGCTGGCATCATTCTTTTTCAGTTTCTTCAAATGGGATCTGCTCGCGCCAACAACCGAATTCGCCGGCTTGGATCATTACACCTTCATACTCAACGATAATCGCTTTTTGAACGCGCTCGGTCACAATTTCATCTTTTTGGGCCTGGCGGTGGTAATTCCGGTTTCGATGGGATTGTTTCTAGCCGTTTTCATCTACGAAATCCGCCGTGGTCGCGTTGTATTCCGCGCCGCGCTCTTCTTGCCGGCTATCTTCTCCGGCGTGGTGATCGCTTATGTCTGGAAATGGATATACCATTCCTTCGCCGGCGTACTCAATGCCGTGCTGGAGGCGATCGGGCTTGGCGCTTTCACGCAGTTATGGCTGGGCGACCACAACCTCGCGCTCTATTCCACCTTTGTCGCCTACACCTGGGCGAGTTTCGGCTACTCCATGGTCATCTTTCTGGCCGGTTTGCAGGATATCTCGACCGATATTTTTGACGCGGCGCGCGTTGATGGCGCCAACTTCTGGCAGAAAATCTTCTATATCACGATTCCCTGCCTGTATGACGTATTCACATTTGTCATCACCCTGCGCATATTCACGGCCATGGGCATCTTTGGCGTCGTCTACATCCTCACCGGCGGCGGCCCATTCTACTCCTCGGATGTAATTGACATCTATGTCTTCCGCATGATCGGCAACTTCGAGATGGGCTGGGCGACGGCGGCGGCCAGCGTTAATGCGGTCATTGTTGTCATTCTCACGACCGGATTCATCAAATTTCGGGAATGGCGCTCATGGAGTTCCTAGGCAAATCGACACAGCGCCGGCTGCGCAGCACGCCCTTTTACCTCGTGCTCAGTTTTGCAACGGTAGTCACGCTGGTTCCAATTGTGTGGGTCTTCGCCAGCGCGCTCAAATCCAACAAGGAAATCCGCGAGAATCCCCTGGCGCTGCCCGCCGAGTGGCGTTTTCAGAATTACATTGACGCCTGGTTCGGCGCCAGCTTCGATGAATACTTTTTTAACAGCATCTTTATCACAGTGGCGAGCGTCGCCATCGTGCTGTTTCTGAGTTCGCTGGCCGCCTATGCCTTTGCCAAGATGCGCTTTCCCGGCAATCAGATGATCTTCTTTGTCTTTCTCGTCGGCATGGCCTTCCCGCTGTCCGCCAAGCTCGGCCCCCTGCTCTCGCTGATGTACGAACTGAACCTGGCCAATAGCCGCTTCGGCTTGATTCTGGTGTATGTGGCCGGCAGCCTGCCCTTTGCGATTCTGATGCTGCGCGCGTTTTTCCAAGGCTTCCCGCAAGAACTGGAAGATTCCGCCGCGCTGGACGGCTGCAGCCGCTTCCAATTCTATTGGCGCATTCTGCTGCCGCTTTCAAAGCCATCGCTGATGGCGCTGGGAATCTTCGTCTTCATGGGCACCTGGAACGAATTCTTCCAGGCGCTGCTGCTGATCAACGAAGACAGCAAACGCACCCTGCCGCTGGGCTTGACCGCCTTCCAGGACGAGTACTTCACTGACTTCGCGCTGTCCTTCGCCGGCATCAATATCACGGCGGTGCCGGTGATCATCGTCTATATCATGTTCCAGCGCAATCTGATTGAAGGCATCACCGTCGGCTCACTAAAATAAGGTCAATCTTTCTGTATCCGCTTTTGGAAAAGGGATAATCATCATCATGGCAAAATCAAAGCCGAATATCGTATTCATCATCACCGACCATCAAGCCTTTTACGGGCACGATCGTGAAGGCGAATACGATTACAAGTGGGAGAATTACGAACGCTTCGCGGCGGAAGGCCTGCGCTTCGACCGCGCCTATTCGGTCTGCCCGCTCTGCTCGCCGGCGCGCAGCAGCATGATGACGGGCGTCTATCCCAGCTCGCATGGCATCATCATGAACACCGAAGCAGAGGTCTTCGGCAACCAGTCCGATCTTGACTCGGGTCAACCGCTCTACAGTCATTATCTGTCGCAGGCTGGCTATCGCAACGGCTACGTGGGCAAATGGCATTGCGGCCGCGATCGGCTACCCATCGACTACGGCATTGAAGGCTGGAGCCTGCCCGATTACGGCAAGATTTATATGTCCGACGCCTATAAGTCCTATGCCGAGGAACGCGGCTTGGGCGATGCTCGCGCCCAAATCGAGTACAACATCAATTATCCCGAGTGGCGGGGGCAAGAGATTGTCTTGCATGATCCCTCGCCCTGGAAGTTCATGAACGGCTCGGGCATCCTGGCCGGACCGCCGGAAGCGCATGAAGAGCAATTCGTCGCCCACCTCGCTTGCGAAAAACTGCGCGAATTCGCAGCCGACGATCAGCCCTTCAGCCTGGTGGTCAGCTTGTGGGGTCCGCACCAGCCCTATTATCCGTCTGCCGAATATGCCGATCAGGTTGATCCCTCCGCGATCCCGGAATATCCCAGCTTTCGGGACGACCTGGCCGGGCGTCCCTTCCGCCACATCTTCCACCGTGAAATCTCGCACCGAAGCGCGCAGTCCTTTACCGAATGGTCGGCGTGGCAAGAGATCCTCGCCCGCTGCTACGCGCAAGGTCACCAGACGGACGCCGCGGTCGGCGATGTGCTTAATACGCTGGACGAGCTGGCGCTTGCGGAGGACACGATTGTGATTTGGCTGGCCGATCATGGCGACGCGGTCGCCAGTCATGGCGGCTTGTGGGACAAATCCTCAACCTTTATCGAGGAAGTGGCGCGCGTGCCGATGGCGATCCGCTGGCCAGCAGGCATTCAACCCGGCCAACGCACTGATCAATTGGTGTCCAATATGGACGCGACCGCCACCATGCTGGACGCGGCCGGCGTCGCCGTGCCCGACTATATGCACAGTCGCAGTGTGCTGCCGCTTTGCCGCGAAGAGGAGAATGCCGATTGGTCCGATGAGCTCGTCTGTGAGCACATGGGGCACAGCCACGATTTCCCGCAACGCATAATTCTGCACGACCGCTACAAATATGTTTTCTCGCTTCACGACATGAATGAGCTATATGATCTGCAGGACGACCCCTTTGAAATGAACAATCTGGTTCAGGATCCGCAATACGCCGACCTCATTGGCGATCTGAGAGGGCGCCTGGCCCAGCATATTGAAGCATCCAGCATGCGCAATCAGCGAATGAAGCGAACCTTCTTGATCGCGCTGGAACACGGCGTATAGGTCTGCTTGACTATGACCTGCGCCGGTTTTTCGCTTTGCAGGCGAAGACTGCCGACCGCGCCGCGCTAGTCTAGCCGTCTTGTCGCCAAGCCTCGGACAGATTGTGCCGCGGCAGCTCCGGCGCCCGCAGTCCGCTCTTGTCCGCATCTTGATAGCGCCTGAAGTAACGCTCGATCTCGCCCGTCAAGCGTTCGACGACCGGCGCGTAATCCGCGTCGCCATAGCAATTGTGAGTTTCGCAGGGATCGCGCGACAGGTCGAATAGCTCGCAAGGCGCCGCATCGGCGTAACGTCTCACCAGCTTATACTGTCGCGTGCGCGCCATGCGCAGATCGCCGTATTCGCCGAATTGTATTTGGCGCCAATCCGGCAGCGCTGCAGAGTTGTCCAGCAAGGGCAGGAAGCTGCGGCCGGGATAATTGCGCTCTGCCGCCAACGAGTCGGAGATGCCGGCATAATCGGCAATCGTCTGGAATAGATCCAGGTGATCGACAAACTCCGCGCGCCGCTGCCGAGCGAAGAGCCGGCGCGGATGATTGAATATCAGCGGCACGCGAATCGACTCCTCAAGCATGTTGAGCGGCAGGGTAGCGTTGCCCTTGCCCCACAGCCCGTGATGCCCGCAGCAGAGACCATGATCCGAGGTGAAGACGATCAGCGTGCTGTCGCGCAGCTGCTGCGCCTCCAGCTCATCCAGCAGCCGCCCGACCGCCTCGTCGATATGCGCCAGCGCAGCGAAATACTGCGCCAGCGCTTCCCGCGGATTCAGCCGCGTCGGCAGGGTGGATTCCAGCGCTTGCGCCCCAAAGGGATAGGCGGGCTGATCAAGCAAGCCCGCGAAGGCGCTGCCGCGATAAGCCGCCGCAAGGCGTTCCGGTTGCCCGCGCCAGGGATTGTGCGTGCCGAAGTAACCGATATGCAGAAAGAATGCCGCCGCTTCATC
>JAGWBC010000013.1:28824-34832 GCA_021296115.1 Anaerolineae bacterium
TGATCGCCGCCGTGCTCGGCCGGGTAGTCGCCAACGCCGCTGAACCAATGCCCAAAACCGGCCTGCGGCTGATCGTCGTTGCCCAGATGCCACTTGCCGCAATGCGCCGTCTGGTAACCCGCCCGCGCGAGCAGCTGCGCCAGCGTGAGCTCGTCTTTGAGCCAGGGCCGCCGGTGAATTTCGGGAATGGTTGACGACAGGTAATCGTGGATGCCATGCTGCGAAGCCAGGCGCCCGGTCAGCAGGCAGGCGCGGGCCGGCGAGCATACCGGCGTCGGCGTGAAGGCGTTCTCCATCAGCACGCCCGTCTCCGCCAGGTAGTCCAGCGTTGGCGTGTGAATCTCGCGGTTGCCGTAAGATCCCAGCGCCCACTGCGCCAAGTCGTCGTTGACGATCAGGATGATATTGTTCTGCTCAGTCGCCGGCATCATTCACCCGCGCCCGCCGCCGCAGCAATTCCTGAAACTTCCGATTGTCCAACTCTCGAAACGCCTCGCTTACCGGCTTCGCAAAGTCGGTGTCCCCGGTCTTGTCCAGCCAGGCTTGAAGCTCTGCTTCCATCTCGCTGATCATGTCGCTGTGCTGCGGGCTAGTGAAGAGATTGGTCAGTTCGTAGGGATCCGACTCCAGGTCGTACAATTCGCTCGCGTGGTTCTGATAGGCGATCAACTTGTAGCGCCCCTTGATCAGGGCGCGGGCCAGTTCGATGGTCCCAAATCCGTGTCCGTAACTCTCCACCAGCAAGGAACCGCGTCCCTCAGCGCCCGCCTCCCCCACTTCGGAAGCAAGGGGCAGCAGGCTCTCGCCATCGACCGGCCGCGCAAAATCCGTCCCGGCGGCATCCAGAATCGTGGGCGCGATGTCGATGCCGCATACAAGCGCGTCGCTCGTCTGCGTCGGAGCGATGCGGCCCGGATAGCGCAGCGCCAGCGGAACGCGCAGCACCTCTTCGGTGAGGTACGAACCTTTGTCGAAGCGTCCGCCGTGGCTGCCCAAGGCATCGCCATGATCCGCGGTCCAAATGACCAGCGTATTGTCCGCCAGCCCCAATTCATCCAGCTTGTCCAGCACCAGACCGCCGGCGGCATCGACCATGGTGATATGCCCGTAGGCGCGCGCGATAATACGCTGCCATTCGCCCCAGTCGAGATTGCTGGGCGTGGCGAAGCGCCCATCCTCATCGGTCAAACGGTCGTGGGGGTCTTGCCAGTAGAGCGCCGGCTTGCCCGCCAGCGAATCGGCGAAGTTGCCATAAACAGGGATATCTTCCGGATCGTAGAGGTCGGCGAATTCCTGGGTCGGGAAGAAGGGCTGATGCGGCCCCCAAAAGTCGAGACGCAGGTGAAAAGGCTGATCGTCTTCAGCATCGGCCAGCGCCTCCAGCTGCTCGCAAGCCATATCCGCCAGGAAGAAGGCTTCGTGGCTTTCTTTGGGCGTTGTGGTAATGCCAGTCGCATGTTCGCCGCACCAATAGCGCTCGCTGCGATAGGCTGCGCCGGGCTTAAGCGCGGGAAACTCGCGCTTCATCACAAAGCTGTCAAAGACAAATTCGACACGGTGTTCCGCCGGCGGCAAGCCCTTCTTGCGCAGGTAGTCACGGTATTCGGCTGAGATATAGGGATTGCCGTAATCTTCCATAGAAAAGCCCTCGCAATCGAAGTTGAGAGCAGTGCCGGCGCCGGCATGCCATTTGCCGAAGGTGAAACAGCGATAACCGGCGCGCGCCAGATTCGTCGTGTATATCTCATGGTCGTAAGGCGCGTTGGAATAATTGAAATAATTGCGGTGATTATGCGGATACAGGCCGGTAGCCAGCGTGCGCCGCGAGGGCCCGCACAAGGGCACAGCGCAGTACGACCGCTCAAAGCGAACCCCGTCCGCCGCCAGCCGATCAAAGTGGGGCGTCAGCGGCCGCGGCCCGTCATCCCAGCCATGCCGATAGTAGGCCTGGTGGTCGTTGACGATGAGTACGATGTTCGGTCGCGCGCTCATGATATATGCAGTCCTTCACGAACCGGTCACCGAGCAGAAACAGTGATTCTTGCATATTGACGCAGATAACGCAAAGTTGGGATTGGCAAGCCACGTCGATCTGTCGGCATGAAAAGCCTCTGTGCCCTCTGTGTCTCTGTGGTGAATTTCCATGTGCGCTGTTCGCCCACAGTATCAGCTCACGGTGGTTGCCAGTCCCCGTTCCACAAAGTTTGCCTTGCATTGACCGGCGAGTTAAACTCAGGCGCAAGCTAGTAATGCAGCCAACTGAATACAGGAGATGATGATATGAAACTTCGATTCGCTGTACATATCGGTATTTTGCTTCTGACCGTATTGTCCTTTTCCGCGCCTGCGATCGCGCAAGATGACGTCACCATCGACTTCTGGATCCCTGGCGGGCGCGGCCGCGACGAAGGCGCCGCCGCGGTCATCGAAGCCTTTGAAGCGCAGAACCCGCATATCACAGTCGAACTGACGGCGACGCCCTTCGGCGAATTCTTCGATTCCCTGCAGGTCGCCTTCGCCGGCAACAATCCGCCCGACGCGGCGCTGATCGACGGCGTCGGCGTACAAAACCTGGCCTACAACGGCGCCCTACTGCCGATTGAAGACATGTTCAGCCAAGAAGACCTGGACGATTTCATGAGCGACCTGATCGAGATGGTGACGCTCGATGGCCGCATGTATGGCGCGCCCTGGGCGAACGCGGCCGACGCCATGTATTACAACGTGGATATGTTCGAGGCGGCCGGCGTCGAAGCGCCAAAGACCCTTGAGGACGGCTGGACCTGGGCGGAATTCGTCGAGAATGTCAACACAGTGCGGGCGCATCAAGCCGAGCAAGGCAACGAAGTTTGGGGCATGATGGGCTTCAACAATCCCTTGCAGGGCGCTTTCTTCACCTGGACTATCATCCGCAGCGCCAGCAGCCCGGGCGAGCCGCTCTGGGAATCGATCGCCCCCGACTTGTCCACCTTCGCCGGCTACATTGATACACCCGAAGCTATCGAAGCCTACGGATTCTATCAGAGCCTGTACACGGACGGCTTCATGCCCACCGACAATATCCCCGATGCCTTCCCCAATGGCCTGACCGCGACCTTCTTCGCCATTCCGCCCACCGGCACCGTACTGGCGCGCAATTTCCCCGATCTGAATTGGGATGTCATGCCGATGCCTTACATCAAGACGCCGATCACGCATACCGGTTCCTTCGCGCCCGGCGTGGCCGCCAAGAGCGATAATCCCGAAGAAGCCAAAGCCTTCGTCAAGTTCTTCACCAGCCAGGAAGGCTACGCCATCTATCACAACGTTACCAAAGTGGTGCCCGGCCGCAAGTCGATGCAAGCGCAACTGCCGGACTTTCAAGAAGGTTTCCTGGCGCTGCTCTTCGAAGAAATGGTGGAGTGGGGCGTGGCCCGGCCCGGCGGACCCGCGCACACCATCTTCAATCGCATCATCGCCAGCGATATGATGGTTAATATCGCTCTGGGCGGCGACATCGAAGAAGAGGTCGCCAACGCCATCCTGGAAGCTGACGCGCAGCTTATGCAGTTCAGGTAGATCGCTGCTACGAAGAGGACTCCTTTCCCGTCGCCCGGCCGCGGGAAAGGGCGCCCGCCGCTGATGACCGTGCTATTCTCAAACAGCCGTAACGCACAGCGCTATCGAGCGGCGTTTTTTCTGTCCTTGCCGGCGCTGATCGGTCTATTTCTTTTCCACTACTGGCCCATCGCCGATACCGTTCGGCTGAGCTTCACCGATTACAAAGTATTCACCGGTGAGTTTACTTTCACCGGTCTCAAGAATTACGACCTCGCCCTCAAGGATCAGCTGCTGCTGCTCTCGCTGAAGAACACCGCCGTCTTCTTCTTGATCAAAGTGCCGCTGCAGATGGCGCTGGGGCTGATGCTGGCGATGCTTGTCGCCAAGCCGGGTCGCGATTCAACCCTGCTGCGCACGCTGGTGCTCTTCCCTGCCGTCACCTCGATGGTGGTCGCGTCCATCGTCTGGGGCATGATGTTCCATTCCGATATCGGCATCGTCAACAGCCTGCTGGAGTCATTCGGCTTGCCGCAGCAGGGCTTTCTGCGCGACAGGCATCAAGCGCTGCCCGTCTTGGCGGCCATCACCATTTGGAAGGATGTCGGCTTGAGTATGATCTTCTACCTGGCCGGCCTGCTAGCGATACCCGGCGAGTACTACGAAGCGGCTCGCATCGACGGCGCCGGCCGCTGGCAGCTCTTCCGCAATATCACCTTGCCGCTGCTCAATCGCACGCACGTCTTTGTGCTGGTCACCAGTACCATCGCCGCCTTCAAGATCTTTGTGCCGGTCGAGGTGCTGACCGATGGCGGGCCCTCCAACGCCACCCGCGTGATCGTGCACTACATCTTCCATCTGGCTTTCCGCTTCAACCGCTTCAGCTACGCCACCGCCCTGTCCGTCATCCTGGCAGTCCTGCTGATCGCCATCAGCGTTCTGCAGCTGCGCATCACACGGGACGAAGACGATGACTGAGATGCGTTCGCCAGAAGCCGGGCGCGGGATCTCATTCGCCTCGCTGTCGCGGGTCGCGCTCTACCTGCTGATCGTGGTGGTCTTCGCCACGCCTTATTTGTGGATCGTCGGCTCGACCTTCAAGACGCGCCAAGACCTCTTTGACGACCTGTATCCTTTGACGGTCAAGACCTTTGTGCCCAGCAACCCGACCATGGAAAACTTGACCGGCCTTTTTACGGACACCAATTTTGCGCAGGCCTTTCTCAACAGCGTTGTTGTGGCGGCCATGTCGGTCACCTTCGCCGTCACCATCAACAGCATGATCGCTTTTGTCCTGGCTTGGCTAAAGTTTCCCGGGCGGCGGCTGCTCTTTTTGGTCATATTGGCCACGCTCACCATCGCCTTTGAAGCCAAGCTCATCCCCCTCTTCCTCACCATGCAGCAGCTGCATATTGACAACACTCAGCCCTCGATCTTCCTGCCCTGGATTACCGATGCTTTCATCATTTTCCTGCTGCGCCAGCACTTCGCCGAGCTGCCGCAAGATCTCTACGACGCCGCCATCATCGACGGCTGCTCATTTTTCCGCATGTACTGGCAAGTGATGCTGCCCAACATCGTTCCGGCCCTGGTCAGCGCCGGTTTCATCAAGTTCATCTTCTCCTGGGATTCATTCATCTGGCCCTCGATCGTCATCACGGACGAGTCAAAGACGGTCATCACGGTGGCGCTGGCTAAGTTGTTCAGCGACGAATACATCAAGTGGGAGCTGGTCTTCGCCGGCTCATTTGTGGCCACGGTGCCGGTGGTCGTCATCTTCATTTTCCTGCAGCGCTATTACGTGCAAGGTTTCGTACGCTCCGGCCTCAAATAGCCGCTCGGCGGCAGCGGAGCTGGGCTACCGCGCTCACGCAATAAATCAGACGCCTTCGGCTACCGCAAATGGCGGTTTGACAAAAAAGAGAGGAAGCCCCAATTGAATATCATCGTCGTTGTAACCGACCCGCTTCGCCGCGATTATCTGCCTTTTTACGGCAACAGCGAGGTCATCACGCCCAACCTCAATCGCTTCGCCGAGGGCGCGCTGGTTTTTGAAGACTGTTTCGCCGCCTCCTTCCCGACCGTGCCCGCGCGCGCCGACCTGATGACCGGGCTCTATACCTTTGTTTACCTGCCTTGGGGTCCGCTGCCGCAAGCTGAAGTGACCCTGGCTGAAGTAGTCAGCGCGGCCGGTTACCGCACAGCGATGATCGCCGATACGCCCTTTCTGGCGCGCCGGGGATATGGCCAAGACCGCGGTTTTCAGGACTTCATCTACGTGCGCGGGCAGCTGCACGGGACCGAGCGCGAGTATCGACAGCAGCAGCGGCAAGTCTCGGAAATCGAGGGTTATTGCGCGCCCAAGACCTTCAAAGAAGCGGCCGACTGGCTCGAGCGCCATCACGACAAGCCCTTCTTCCTTTACATCGATACCTGGGATCCGCACGAACCTTGGGACCCGCCCGCCTGGT
>JAGWBC010000213.1:0-2467 GCA_021296115.1 Anaerolineae bacterium
GGGCGAGGCGGAATATCGAGCGACGACGCTTCACGATTATCGCCACGACGGCGGCCAATTCCTGAAAGAAGTCGTGATTCACAAAGTGATCGACGATCAGCTTTGGCGCTTCAATAGTGATGAGCGTCCCTTCCATCTGCAACAATTCATCGTCGGCAAGCGCCATGATCACGTACTAGGCGACGATCCGGCCGGCGCGGTCGCCGACAAATTCGGCATCTCGCGCGCCTTGGTGTCGGAAGCTATGAGAGCAATAGATAGCTGAGACGATTGGGCGAATCAGGCGATGGTCACGCTATCATCCAAATAGACATCCTGGATCGCGTTCAGGAGGCGCGCGCCTTCCGCCATCGGCCGCTGGAAGGCTTTGCGTCCGCTGATCAAGCCCATGCCGCCAGCGCGCTTGTTGATGACTGCTGTCGTAACCGCCTCGGCAAAGTCGTCCGCGCCGCTCGCGCCGCCGGAGTTGATCAAGCCGACCTTGCCCATATAGCCGTTGGCCACCTGGTAGCGCGTTAAATCGATGGGATGGTCGCTGGACAATTCGCTGTAGATGCGGTCATCCAGCTTGCCATAAGACGAGTCGCCGCTGTTGAGCGCTTGATAGCCGCCGGTCTGCGTGGGCAGCTTCTGCTTGACGATATCGGCGCCGAGCGTCACGCCCAGGTGATTGGCTTGGCCGGTGAGGTCGGCGCTGGTTTCGTGGTTGACGCCGTCCACGGTGAAGGCGGAATTGCGCATATAGCACCAGAGGATGGTCGCCAAGCCCAGCTCGTGGGCATAGGCGAAGGCATCCGCCACCTCGACCATTTGCCGGTTGGCGTCTTCCGAGCCGAAATACACGGTAGCGCCGACGGCGACCGCGCCCATATCCCAAGCCTGCTTGATCGTCCCGAACATGATCTGCTCATGCGAGTTGGGATAGGTCACCAATTCGTTGTGGTTGACCTTGACGATGTAGGGAATGCGATGCGCGTACCGGCGGGCGGTCATACCCAGCACGCCAAAAGTAGAGGCCACCGCGTTGCAGCCGCCCTCCAGCGCCAATTCGATGATCATGGCCGGGTCGAAATAAGCCGGGTTGGGCGCGAAGGAAGCGCCGGCCGAATGCTCGATGCCTTGATCGACCGGCAGGATCGAAACGTAGCCGGTACCGCCAAGGCGTCCGCTGTCGTAAATCTGCTGCAAGCTGCGGATGACTTGCGGATTGCGGTCGCTAATCAGCCAAACGCGCTCCACAAAGTCGGGCCCCGGCAGCGCCAGGGCAGCGCGCGGGATGGTGTCGCAACGGTGGTTGAGCAGGTATTCGGCTTGGTCGCCGAGGTATTCCGCGATCGCGTCGGCGCGGATGTCGGGAGATGCAATTGCCATCGTGGCATCCTTTTCGTCTTCTAAGTCATTCGACCTGATTATACCCTACTAAGGTCTGTCAGGCGCTCGGTCACCGTTTGGACCTAGGCCAACGCAGCATGTCGGGCGGGCGCCGCGTGTTGACGGACTTTCGATTCTTTGCCACCGAGGGCACAGAGAGGAATTGAGGGAAATATCGCGGTTGCTCGAGTCCTGGATGATCCCCAGTTGTGCCGATTCTGTCCTTGATAATGCACGATTCCTATCCTCTGTGTCCTCGGTTTATCTCGGTTTAATCGGTGGCAATCACGTCGAAGCCGCGCCAATGGCGAAATCCCGCTGCCGTCGACACAGTACCGGACAAGCCCTGCAACGCGGGCGAGATTTGGCGGCGCCCGCCCGCAGGGTAGTGTGCTCTGCCTCGGCCCTGTGTTATCGTTAGGCGAGAGTGCGAAAGGCTGATAGCACGGCATGACTTCCAAGGCTGATTCGCTGCAGCAACTCCGCAACGCCGCCGAGGCGCGCGATCCCGAGCGCTGCCAGTTTCTGCTCAAGACGCTATTCATGCAGCTGGACTTCTATCTGGCGCTGGCCGTCGCCATCGAAAGGGCGCGGTCTTTCCTGGAGACTTTTGAAACTTACTACCCCGACGGCGTCTTCGCGCGGCAGGTTCTGATGCAAATGGTGAACACCGGCACTGCGCCGCCGCGACTGCCGCCGGAAGCGATGCGAGACTTTGAGTACCCGGGGGCGGCCAATTTCATGAAGGCGCTGGCGGACCTGGCGCATGCCTTGCAGCCGGGGCCGCTGCCGCCGCGAATCGGCTCTCTGGTCAGCGCCACCGTAAACGCCATCATGGCGGAATTGGTTGAGCACTACTACGGTCCACGTCCGCAGGCCTGGGCGCAGGTACGGGAGACGCCTGCTGAGCCCCCCGCTGGCGAAATCGCCTACGCTTTCTGGACGGACGAAGACGTCGCCCTGCTAGACACCGATCACTGGCTGCAAGTGGCGGATAGCATCGAGCGGCACTTGCAGCGTCAATACGGCAAAAACGAGCGGCAGGAATAGCAATCAGTCATGATTGGAGCAATTGAATGAGCCTGGATGAGTATGG
>JAGWBC010000213.1:2602-7452 GCA_021296115.1 Anaerolineae bacterium
GGGCGCGCCGGCATTCGCGACTTGATCCTGCGGCGCGACCTGGACAATATCATGGTGGAGTCGGCTGTAGGCGAGCGCTTTGAGCGACTGACCGACGAGGCGAGGCTGGACAGCGTACGCAAGATGATGCCGATTACAGACTATGACGATCGGCTCAAGTCGCTGTCCGAGCAGCCTGAATTGACAGCCTTGTTGGAGCGGATCATGGGCGAGCCGCCGGCGCTCTCGCAAGATATGGCGATGCTGAAGCCGCCGCGGATCGGACGCGAGAAGCCCTGGCATCAGGATATGGCCTACTTCGACTACCCCACTGATACTATGATCGTCGGCGCCTGGATTGCCCTGGACGAGTCGCTGCCGGAGAACGGCTGCATGATGGTCATCCCCGGCAGCCATCACGAAGGGCCGATGCTGCATTGGGCGCGGCGCGACTGGCAAATCTGCGACAGCGATGTTCAGTTGGGCAAAATCGCAGCCCTGCCGCTGCCTCCCGGCGGCTGCCTGCTCTTCCATTGCCTGCTGCATCACGGAACGCCGCCGAGCCGCTCCCAGCGCAGGCGTTGGGCGCTGCAGTTTCACTATCGGCCGCGGAGCGCCCTACCGCTGTACAACAGTGACCTGCGCCTCAGTGTCTTCGGCACAGACGGCAAAGACGCCGCCTGCTAGGGTTAGCGCGCGAGGACAGCCCGTGTTCTTTTTTGTCTTCATCCTGGTGAATGTACTTCTGATGGGGACGCTTTTCGCATTCGGCGTCTATCAATTCATGCAAATTGAGGCCAAACGCAAATGCCGCAAATTGCTGGCCGAGGCGTCGCTGGACGAGCAGGAATTCAGCGCCCTGATACATGCCGACAGATATGACGAAGCCCTGTCGCGCTTGATGAGGCAGGCTGATGTCGATCGCTACACTGCGGAATCGGCATTGGCGCAGATACAGAAACGCGGCTGAGCATATCCTCGTCTGCGCTTGCCCCCGGCGATATTACGGCCGGTTGTTGGCTGCTACGAATTGTGCCTTATATTGAGAATGTCACCGTCCAGCACGCGGTAGTCCTTGCCTTCTAGCCGCTGCTTGCCCGCGCTCTTGATGGCAAACTCGCTGCCCAGCTCGGCCAGATCCGCATAAGGAAATACTTCGGCGCGTATAAAGCCGCGCTGCAAGTCGCTGTGAATGACGCCGGCCGCTTGAGGCGCCGTCGCGCCATCCGGGAAGCTCCAGGCGCGCACTTCATCCTGGCCCGCCGTGAAGAATGAACGGATGCCCAGCAAGTCGTAGGAGAGGCGGATCATCCGTGAGCGAGACAGCTCGACAATGCCGTATTCCTCCATGAACAGCGCTGCATCAGCTGCATCCAGCTGCGCGATCTCGGCTTCCAGGGCGCCCTGGATACTGACCGACGCGGCCTTGGGATAAGGCGGGTCAAGCAAATGCGTTGAGTCGTCGGCCCCGTCTCCGCTGTTGATCACGACCAGCACCGATTTGCGCGTCAGAAAACCGAAGCCTCTTATGCGCTTGTCTTCCGCCCGGCTGAGGCGCAAGCTGCGCAGTGGCTGCTCATCTTCCAGATGCGCTTTGAGCTTTTCGAAGAGCAGCAGTTCGTCGGTCAGGCTCGGGTCGGCTCGTTTGCCTTTGACGCGGCGCTCGTTTTCAATTCGCTCCTGACGCGCCCCGACGCTGAGCAAATCCATCAGCAGAAACTCGCCGTCAATCGTCGCCAGGTCGCGCGCCGGATCAACCGCGCCATAGGGATGCGGCACTCGCTCGTCGTCAAAGCCGCGCAGGACATGCAGGAAGCCGTCAACTTGCGCCAGCTCATTGCGGAATTGTCCAGCCAATGCGCCGGCGCCGATGCCTTCTTCCAGCCCGGCGATGTCGACATAGGTAATGTGCGTGTAGGTGGTTTTCCGCGGCTGATAGATGGCGCTTAGGTGGTCAATGCGGAGATCGGGAACGCGAATCGTCGCCGAGTTAATCTCAAATTGGCCGGTCGTCGCGGCGCTAGTCAGTAACTCGCCGCCTGTTAGAGCGTTGTAAATCGTGGTTTTCCCGCTGTTAGGCAGGCCGATGATCCCCAGGCGCATACTGATTGCTTCTCCATTTCATTGCAAAAGGCAGCATTCTATCGGCAATCGGGCGATCACGTCAGGGGCAATTGGGGCCAAGCTCGTGCTTCGGCTGCGACCGCTACACGGCATGGGGAAAGCGGACTCAGGCCGATGCGATATGCGCCAGAATCCGCTCTGCGCGGGCGCGCCAGGTATAGTGCGCCAGGGCGCGTTGGCGCGCTCGCTTGCCAAGCTGTTCGCGCAATTCGCGGTCGCTTTTCAGCCCTTCGATGGCCGCTGTCCACGCGGTGACATCGTCCGGCGGCAACAGCAGCGCCGTGTCGCCATCAGCAACGACATCCGACCAGGCGGGCAGATCCGAAGCGACAATGGCGCGGCCGGCGGCCATATATTCAAACAGCTTCAGCGGCGAGGTATAGAAACTGAATTGCGCGTCGGGCGGGTGTGGCATAGCGCAGACGTCAAATGCGCACAAATACAGCGGTACATCAGCGGGCGAAACGTGCCCGACGTACAGACAGCGGTCGGGGGGCATTCGCAATTCACGCCAACGTTCGCGCAGCGCGGCCGCCATTTCATCGGGACCGCCAACCAGTGCCAAGCGCGCGCCGTCGATTTCAGCCAGCGCCTCAACCAGAGTACCGACCCCCTTGTCCATCCCAAGCGTGCGCAGACGGCCGACATAGCCGACGATGAAGGCGTCTTGTGCCCAGCCGACTTGCCGGCGGGCAGCGGCTCGGTTGAGCGTGTCAGGGAAGCGCTGGCGGCGGAAGCCATCATGCGCGACGATGACGCGGGCCGGGTCGGCGCCGCGCAGACTAACAAGATCCTCTTTGAGTCGCGGCGTAATGGCGATCACGCTGCCCACTCGCCCTGCAACTCGCCTTTGCAGCGCCGCGCCCTGCGCCGAACTGAGAAACTGATGAGCTTCGTACGCCAGGGACGCGCTCGGCCGTATTCGTGACAGCAGCGCCAGCAGCAACTCATCGCGGCTGTAATAGATATCGGCGCGGCTGATCAGCAGCAATATCAAGCTCGCCAGCGCATAGCTCAAGAGCAGCACGTAGAAGGCGATCCGCGCGCCGACGCCGTCCGGCGGAAAAATCGGAAAGAGGTCGATGCAAGGGACGCGGCGGATGGCAAAATTGGCGTCGACGCCGTAATAAACGAAGGGGTCTTTCACTTTTCGCAGCTGGCGGCTATTCCAACGGCGCGCCACCCAGAGCGTCACCTCACAGCCGGCGGCGGCAAAGGCTTCGCAATTCTGCATGATTTGCAGGCCGTGCGCCTTTTCCGTCGGCAGCCGCATCAGCGAGATGTAGAGGAGTTTGGGCATGCTCGAAACGGTCTTAGGGCTTGCTCTGCCGCGGCAGCAGCAAGCTGAGCGCGCCGGCTACCGCGATCATGAAAGCCACAATCTGGAAGGTCAGCGACAGGCCGATGTGCTCGGAGATAATGCCGATCGCCAGCGAGCCGACCGCGCCAGTGGCGAAGATGAAACCCAGGATCGCGCCCGAGGCGAAGCCCTTGCGCATGGGGATCAGGTCTTGCGCCATGACGACGATCAGGCTGTGCGCGCCGCCGGATAAACCGCCCGCTGCAATCGCCAGGAAGAAGGCGAAGGCGCCCTCGTAAGCGGGCAGCAAGAAGAAAGCCGGCGCCGAAAATAGCATGCTCAGCATCATTACCAACCGCCGGTCATAGCGATCGGCCAGGCGCCCGAAGACCAGGCCGGACAGCGCCGACGCGATCCAGAAGGAGCTGGTAATCGTGCCATAAGCGGCCGGATCCCAACCCTTCTGCTCAAAGAGTACTGGCACGAAGGCAACCGAGCCCTGCTGCCCCAAACCGCGCAGGAGCACGATCAGGCCCAGGATAACGAAGGCCAGTATGGGAAAGTGCTGTTTCGTCCCATTTTCGCGCTCGGACTTGCGTTTCGTCTGTTCGGCATGATGCTCGTGATGGCGCGGTATGCTGGTGACCATCAGCAGAATGGCCGGGATCGACAGGGCAGAGAGCAAGATGATGGGCGTGACGTTGTCCTGGATGCCGAAGGTGTGCACGCTTACGATTTCGCCCATTCTGCCCAGCAGATCGGGATTGGCCAGCTCGAGCAGGATGCCGGCGATGGCGGGTCCCAGCGCCAAACCCGTCTGCCCCATCAGAAAGAAGAGCGCCATGTGAAAGGCGGAGCGCCCGGGCAGGGACTCCGCCGCGTGCAGCGCGCCGACCGGATGCAGCGCGCCGCTGCCGACAGTCGCCAAGACCATGGGAACGAACATCAGCCAGTATTGTCGCGTGGCTGCGGCGAGGATGACCGACAAGGTGAACATAAACACATGAAACAGCAGCCCGAAGGAGCCGAGCCAGCGCCCGCCGCTGCGGTCTGCCTTGATGCCGAAGTAGGGCTGCGTCAACGCGCCCATCAACTGCGCCAGGCTGACGGCCAAGCCGATCTGGATGTTGTTCATGGGCATGATGCCGGCGGCCAGGAAGGTCAAAAGCACCGGCGTCATGGAGGCGAAGACGTCGTTGGTGAGATGACCGATGCAGACTGACCAGAGCAGCCGGCTATGACGCGACATGGGGTGAAGCCCTCGCTAGAATGGCGGCAATGATAAATGGAGCAAGGGCAGATTAGAATGTAGAGCTTCGGTTTTGCGCTTGTGTCTTCAGCTTGATCGAAGTGTCTATGGCAAGCTCTTGAGTATCTGGCTGATTTCTGCCCGCCTAAGTGTTGATTCTTCAGTCTTGGAGTAGAGCCGAATCAATCGAATGGTGGA
>JAGWBC010000214.1 GCA_021296115.1 Anaerolineae bacterium
TACCCCTCCATGCCGTGATGCACAATCGGCAGGCGCGGATCTTTGAACGTCCACGTCCCTTGCACCCACGAATACGCCGGGTCATCGCTGTTCGCCAGCGACTGCGCGCTGCCGGCCAGGAAGTTCAGGTAGTAAGTCGTATAGCCGTGCGCGCTGACCACCGGATGGTAGCCCCCGGGCACAAGCACGCTATCGTGGTTCTGCGCCATCATCAGGCCGTCGATGCTGCGGTCGTCATTGTAGACGCGCTGGTAGGCGTAGCCGCCGGGGTGGTCAATCTTGTAGAAGTAGATCTCCTCCAGGTCGGCTTCCAGCAGCACCCCGGCTTCGTCCTCTTTGTGCACATCGTGTTTATGCGGCGGATAACTGGACCAGTTGCCCGAGGGCGTGTAGACTTCGACCGCCACAATGCGGTGGCAGTTGAAGCCGGGCGGCAAGATGCCGTTGATCTGGCGCGAGGCATTGCCCCCGCCGCGCAGTTCGATCTCGCTGTCCAACTGCGTCGGGAAGTCCTGATCGGTGGGTACCCAGCAGGAGGCGAATTCCAGGGTATCGCTGGTAGCGGTGATTTCGAATTGTTTGCGCCGCGAGAGGTAGAGGGCGTAGGGCATGCCGCTGAAGACATCGGGACGCCGTCCCACGTTCTTGAACTCGCCGTCCGAGGTGGCGATGTCGCAAGTCCCGCCCAGGATGACGGTGGCGTTTTCGTGCTCGCGCGTCTCGACGCTGAAGCTCTCGCCGCGGCGCAGGCGCATGGCCGCCATGTTGAGGTAATCCCAGCCGGCCTGCCCGGCGCTGACCTCGGCGAAGATGCCCGATCCGCCGCTGTCTTTCGATTTCACCAGCATGGTTTCTGATGTGTATTGCATGTTGTCCATCTCCCGTCGATCAGACAAATCTTTCTAACTACAGAGATCGCAGAGAGCACAGAGGGCTATTCGAGAGCATTTCTTTTCTCTGCGCCCTCTGCGTTCTCTGTAGTTCGATAAATCAATCGTCAAGCCGCTCGACATAAGCGCGCAGATCGTCCACATGGTCGGCGTAGTGGACGAAGGTATTGCCCACGATGAAGTTCAGCAGCGGCATACCGCGGATGTCGCAGACCTCGGCGTCGTTGATTTCGTCGTCAGTGAGGCGGTTGAGCAGGCTCTCCAGCGGCGGGAAGCTGGCTTCGAAAGCCGCCAGCACGGTGTTCAGCGGCATATCGCGATTGTCGGCATATATGCGCGCGTTGATCTCGTCGGGCGTTTCCGTGCGCGCCAGCATTTCGCCGGTCAGCGCGCGCGACACCCAGTTGGTCATGGCGCTCTCCCACCAGGTGATATGGGCGATCACATCTTTGACCGACCAATCGGGCTGCGGGCCCGGGCGGCGGGTCATCTCGTCATTGTCCAGCCCCAGCCAGAGCGCTTCCAGTTCGGCGCGTTCGCGGCGAGCCCGCTCCAGCAGGTCGTCGCCGCTCATATAGGTGATCCAGCCGTCTTCGTTCGTTTCTGTAACCATGCGTATCCTCTGTTAATCCAGTCCGCCGTAGGGCGCGACGAAAGCCTCGACCTCGGCCATAGTCGGCATGAAATTGGCGCAGCCGTGCTCGGTGACCACGATGGCGCCGCAGGCATTGCCCAGCCGCGCCGATTTGTACCAGCCCCAGCCTTTGACCAGCCCATAGAGAAAGCCGCCGCCGAAGGCATCACCCGCGCCCAGTATGTTGGTGATGGCCACCGGGAAGCCGGGCGCGTCGATGATTTCGCCGCTCTTGAGATGAACGCGCGCGCCTTCGGGCCCGATCTTCTCGACAACGGCCTCGGACCCCAGCGTCAGCATAAACTCGATGCCGCCTCGGGTATCGCCCGCGACTTTGGTGTCGGAGATCTGCGAGTGCGTCAGGTTCATCTGCGAGACATCGCTGAGCAGGGCGGCGTTGATCTCGTCTTCGGTGCCGATGACGACATCGACCAAGGGCAACGCGCCCCGCGCCACCACGCCGAAAGCGCGCACATCGTGCCATTGGTCGGGGCGGAAATCGACGTCAAAGACGACCTTCGCGCCGGCCAGACGCGCCTGCTCGGCCGCGAACAGGGTGGCGCTGCGGCTGGGCTCCAGGCTCAGGTTAGTGCCGGCGAATTGAAATACGCGGCAGTCGCTGATCGGCGCCGCCAGCACATCGTCAATCGTCAAGTTGATGTCGGCGCAATTGTCGCGGTAGTAGACCAAGGGGAACTTGTCCGGCGGCTCAATGCCCAGCACGACGGCCGAAGTGCGGCGCTCGGCTTTGCGCGGGATGAAGCGCGTCTCAACGCCTTCGTTATTCAGAAAGTGCAGGATAAAGTCGCCCACCGGATCATCGCCGATGGCGGTCAGCAGCGCCGTCTTCAGCCCCAACCTTTTTCCGCCCACGCTGATGTTGGTGGGTGAACCGCCGACGTAAGCCGCGAAGCTGTCGATGTCGACGAAGGGACTGCCGATATCGTTGGAATAGAGGTCGATGGAGCTGCGGCCCATGTGCAGCGAGTCGTAGGTTTTGCTCATAGTTGGATCCACCCCTCTAAATCTCGTCCAGGCGGACCGGCCGATTCTCAGCGATTGAGCGCATGCCGGCCATAGCCATCAGCACCGGCACGCGCCCGTCATTGCCCACCACCGGCACGGTCCCGCCGCTTTCGATAGCGTCGACGAAGGCCATCATCTCAGCGACATAGCTGTCCATATAGCGTTCGACGAAGAAGTACAAGGGCAGGTCGCGGCGCACGCTGCCGGCGTCGCTGATGGTGACGGAATTGGGATGCCAATTGCCGCTGCTCACCGCGCCGCCACTGCCGAAGACCTCCACGCGCTGGTCGTAGCCGAAGACCGCTTGCCGGCTGTTCTCGATGGTGCCGATAGCGCCGTTCTTGAAGCGCAGCATGACTTTGGCCGTGTCGATATCGTCCGCCTCGCCGATGGCCGGGTCCACCTTGACATCGCCGATGGCGTAGAGCTCTTCGACCTCGCCCAGCAGGAAGCGGCACAGATCAAAGTCGTGAATCATCATGTCCATCATCAAGCCGCCGGAGACCTTGATGTACTCAATCGGAGGCGGCGCTGGATCGCGGCTGATGACCATCATGGTATGCGGCGTTCCGATTTCGCCCTGGTCGATGGCGCTTTTGATGCGCGCGTGGTTGGCGTCAAAACGGCGGTTGAAGCCGATCTGCAATTGTACGCCGCTCTCGGCCACAGCCGCCAGCGCTTCGTCAATCTCGGCAAGGTCGAAGGCGATGGGTTTTTCGCAGAAGATTTGTTTGCCGGCTCGGGCCGCCTCGATGATGAAGCGGCAGTGGGTATCGGTCGACGAGCAGATGACGATGGCGTCGATAGCGCCGCTGTTGATGACTTCGGCGGGATCGCTAGTGTGGTCGGGGATGCCGTAATCGGCGGCGGCCGATTTGGCCGAATCGGCGAAGATGTCGGCGATAGCCAGCACCTTAGCCGAGGCTATCCGGGTGGTCAAGGTATTGGCGTGGACACGACCGATGCGCCCGGCGCCGATGATGCCCAGATTAAGCGGCATCGCTTTCCCTTTCCGCGCAACATGAATTGCGCATTATGCGAGCCCGCGCTCACGTGGCAGGTTCCGCCGCAAGTCACGGCCTGAAAGCGCTGCGGGTTGCCGCATAGTTTAACGCATTCCGCGCCAAATTGAATATGGCGTCGCGGCGCTATTGCTTGTTCCGCCGTCCAGGACTGTGATATATTCGGGATGCAATGGCAGGGAGATAATGCAATGGAAACGCCAAAGTTGAAACCGGTCCCGGCGGATGATGTCGCAAAAGATCCGCTGGCGGAAGACGATGACCGCGAGCCGACCAAAGAAGAAATCATGGAAGATTTGCGCATCGCGCTTCGCGATGTCAAGGCAGGCGTGGAAGGGATGCCTGCCCGGGAGGCGATAAAAGCGCTGAAGCATAGAGTGTACGGCGATGGCCACGAGGGTTAGTTATCATCCGCAGTTTGACAAGAAACTAGAGAGACTTGAACGCAAATACCCAAGGGCTTCTGACGAAGTCTTAAATTTGATTGATCGTCTGGAAGTGGGTGCGCGCCCAGGCGACAGAATACGCGGCGTTGGATACACAGTCTACAAAGTGCGCCTGCCAAACCGCGCGGCGCGGCGGGGCAAGCGAGGTGGTTTCCGCGTCATCTACTACGCCCAGTTCAGCGACCGCGTCACTTTGCTCACCATATACTCAAAATCTGAAGAAATCGACATCAGCATTGCTGAGAATCGGCAATTGGTGATGGAAGCCGAACATTGAATTACTGCCCTTACTGCTCAGCCTTCAATGCCGGATGCTGCCAAGTCGCCAGAATCCCCAAGACGCCGCCAAGAAAAAGGATTCCAGGCGCCAGCGCAGGGTTGGCGCCCATGAGAGCTGGAAGTATGGCATCAGCAAACTGTAGTGTTGCATCGATTTCCAGTTCATATTCAAGATTGTGCTTGAAATGCTCAATTAGACCGAATAAGCTGCCTGCTATCGTCAGAAACATGACAATGCGAAGCCAGCGTATCGTCCGCCGTTGGGGTCGGAACCAGACCGCTCCCGCAGTCAGCGCGCCTAATACGCTTAAGACAAATGGAATAAATTGCGCGGGTTCGCCCGTGTGCTCCGTGAGCACAAGTTCCAGGAATGTTCCAACGCAGATTCCGATGATGATGAGCAGCATAGCGCGTCTCATTCGCTGAAGGATCGCTTCCGCGCTCATGATTCGTCCGCCAGGAAGTTAGCGGGATATAGCGCTTCAGTTACCGCAGCGCCGGCCGTATCAAGTACTTGCCCCTGCAAATGCAACCTCTGCCCGGGTTCTATCGAAACCTGCGCCAAAGCCGTCATCGACGGTAAAATTTTATGGAGCGTCACAAAGACAGCGAGTTTGATCGATCTCATGCCTGTATATCTCTAGAGTACTTTCGCCAACGGTCAGAGCTAGATGATAATCCATATTGAGTAAGAGTGTAAACCTTGTGTAACCTATCGCAGCGGAAGCAATGTGTGTGAATGTCGCCTCGAATTGCCCATTTAGCACATCCTTCGACCCGCTCGACTTGAGCGACCCCTTCCCCCTGCTCGCCCGCGCGAGACTCGAGCAGCCGGTGTTCTACAGTCCGGCCATCGACTACTGGGTGGTCACGCGCTACGCCGACATCAAGGCCATCTTCCGCGATCACGAGACCTA
>JAGWBC010000215.1 GCA_021296115.1 Anaerolineae bacterium
GGCAAAGGCATGTCGACGATTTCTCCTTCACCAAGCTCGACTCTGCCGGCTGCGGGTGCTGGCCTCTGGATAAAGTCGTAAAAGGCTTCGGCACTGATGACCTGCTTTTCAACGATCATGTCGACGACTTTCCCTTCCCGCCTCTGCGACGCTAGAGCAACTTCATTGTACCCGATTCGCCGGCGGAAATAAATTGCTTCAAAACCTGGAAGTCTTTCTCCAGTGTATCTCGCTGGCTTGCGTTGTAGAGCGCGGCGGCCGGATGATAAAGCGGCACGACGGAAGCTCTGCCATACGCGGTGCGAACCTTGATGACCGTACCATGCAGTTGGCTGATCTTCTGATTCGCCTGGAATGCGCCGAAGCGCCGTAGTATGAACTCCATGGAGAAGCGCCCCAGGGTAGCGATCACCTTGGGCTGGATGATACCAATCTGCCGTTCGAGAAAGGGCGCGTACAAGTCGATTTCGGTCTTGAGCGGATCGCGATTATTGGGCGGACGGTCTTTTACGATGTTGGTCACATAGACGTCTGTGCGCTCCAACTGGATGGACGCGAGCAATTCGTCCAAGACGCGCCCCGATGCGCCACAAAAAGGACGGCCGGTCTCCGCTTCATTCTTGCCCGGCGCCTCGCCGATGAACATGATGTCCGCATAGTGGTCACCCTGCCCGATCACGGGAAAATAGCCGTTGCGCTGGCGATAGTCGTAGAGCGGCGATTCCTTGAGATTGACCAGCTCGTCTCGAATGGCGCGCAACTGTTCGGTCCGGTCAGTCGACATCATTGACCTTGCTCTCTCCCCTTGAATTAGCCTTAGTCTAGCACATAGGCGGCGGCAATCGAAAGCAAATGCGCTCGCTGCCATATCCCTGCCAGCTTAGCCGGCAACGCTCATCTTAAGCTGTTGGCGCCGTCGCAGAAAAGGTCGCGGGCTTTGCGCAAGAGACGGCGCAAGGCAGCGTCGATTTCGTCGCCCATAGCGAGCGCCTCAGCGAAGCTCAGCCAGCGGAATCGCGTCGATTCGTCCGTGGCCGGCGAAAGCGCGCGAGGCTGGCTCGTCACCAGGACGTAGCGGAAATCCAGGTGCAGGTGCTCGGGCTGGTTGCCGATATGCGGAATGGTATGCACATCGACGTCAATTGGCACGACCGCGTCGATTGCGGGATGAAAGCGCAAATCGGGCAAGCCGGTTTCCTCACGCGCTTCGCGCAGAGCCGCTTGGGCGATATCCGTCTCTTGCTCCAGGTGGCCGCCAACCTGCAGCCAACGACCCAGGCGCTTGTGATGATGGAGCAGGGTCCGGCGCGACTCCAGCTCGACGATGACGGCGGAAGCGGTGACATGCCCCAGCTCGCAGTTGCGGCTGAAAATATTGGCCTGCGCCGCGATCAGCGCCTGGATGCGGCGTATGTCGCCCGCTTCCTTCTCGTCGGCGGGCTTGTGCGCAGCCAGCAGGTCCAGCGCCGCTGCCCGCGCCTCCCCTAGCTTCTGGTCGTGGGACTTGTTTTCCCGGCACGGCGGGTTAGCGTGACCTGGCATTTGGTCGCTCAGCTATCGCCCGTTCACGGCGGCAAGCAGCGCGGCGCCATAAGTCTTGCGGCGCCAGGGACCCAGGCCGCGAATGCCGTCGAGTTCGTCGGCCGAGGCAGGCTTGCGGCGGGCGATGGCCCAGAGCGCGTCTTTGCTGATGATGACATCCGACTCGACGCCGCGCGCCTGAGCGGTTTCTCGACGCCAGCTGTGCAGCGCGCTGTAGCGATCGACCACCTTTTGCGGGATGGTCTCCTGCTCGGGCGCGACGTAATCGACGCGGCTGGCCTTGCCATGTTGTATCGCCTGGATGAATTCGTCGCCGCTTTGGCGGATCAGCCAAGCCGGCAGGCCGCGCACATCGTAGAGCTGCTTGACCGAGCGCGGAGGCAACTTGACCAATTGCAGCAGCGCCTTGTTGGAGATGAGTTGATGGGAGGGACGATCGACCGATTGCGCCAATTCATCGCGCAGGATGTAGAGTTCGCGCAGGATAGCGACCTGCCGACCGTTGAGCGAGTTGGGGCGGCAGAGCGCCCAGAAACCTTCGGGATCAAATTCGCCCGATTTCAGCTCGAAGCGGGTGACATCGGCGAAGTATTCGCGGGCTTCTTCGAGGCGGTCCGCGGCTTGAAGTTCGGCGTAGAGGGCATCGCGCAGGGCCAGCAAATGGTGAGTATCCATCTGCGCGTAGCGGCGAAAGCCTGCGGGCAGCGGCCGGCGCGCCCAATCGTCGGTCTGGTGCTTCTTGCTGTGCGCGACGCCCAGGAGGTCATCCAGCATATTGCCCAGGCCGATGCGCTGGTAGCCGCAGACGCGGGCGGCCGCCATGGTATCGAAGACGTTGTGCACATTGAAGTCGAAGTCGCGCTTGAGGCAGATCAGGTCGAACTCGGCGGCGTGGAAGACCTTCTCGATGGCGGGATCGGCCAAGACCGGGGCGAGCGCACTGACATCGACGATAGCGAGCGTGTCGATGAGCAGATCTTCGCGCGGCGTGGAGAATTGGATGAGGCAGGTGCGGCCGCGATAGGCGTGCATGCTGTTGGATTCGGTATCGCAGGCGATGCGCGCTTCGGCGCTGAGGCGTATTACGGCGGCGTCAAGCGCGGCCTTGGTCTCAATATACGTAGCGGGGGCGAGCATAGGCGGGGCTACAACCAATGACGTCGGCGGAAAAGGTAGAGCATCAGCAGGGCGATGACGAGCATGATGCCAGCTGTGATTATAAAGGCGTGCGGATTATCGGCAAAGGGGAGAACGATGTTCATGCCGTAGATGCTGGAGATGAGCGTGAGGGGCAGCATGATGACGGAGATGACGGTCAAGATGCGCATGACCTCGTTGATGCGGTAGCTGGCCAGGGTGTCGGCGGTATCGGCGAAGCTGTTGATGATCTCGAAGTTTTCATCGGCGATGTCGCGCAGCTTGAAGAGGTGGTCGACGATATCGCCGAAGTACTCCTCCATGTGCTCGTGCAAGATGGGATGATCGCAGGCTTCGAGCTGCTGCACAATGGGGATCTGCCCGCGGACGATGCGGCGCAGCGAGATGATGTCGCGGCGCAGCAGGGCAATCTCCTGGATGACGCGCCTGGCGTTTGACTCAAAGAGCGCGTCTTCAATGGCGTGGACGCGTCCATCGACCTTGTTCAGGATGGGGAAAACGTAATCGACCAGCCGGTCAATGAGCGTGTGCAGGGCGTAGTTGGCGCCGCGGCCGAGCAGGCCATTGCGTTCGTTCTCGTCGCTCTGGCAAGCGTCGAAAGCAGCCGTCAGCGGTTTCAGAGCGCCATCGTGCACGGTGACGACGTAGTCGGGCCCGAGGAAGAAATCGACTTCGCTGGGGCGGGAGAGCTCAACGCGGGCGTCCCAGAGCGGGAAGTGCATGACGAGGAAGAGGTAGGCGTCGTCCTGGTCGAGCTTGGGGCGTTCGATGCGGCTGCGGATGTCTTCCAGATTGAGCGGGTGGAAGTGCGGGAAGCGGCGGTGCAGCGCCTCGACATCAGCGGCGGAGGGGTGGACGATATCGATCCAGGTCAGCTTGTCGTGGGTAATGGCGCGGGTGGTCATGGGGGTATTTTAGCCACAGAGGCACAGAGCGCACAGAGGGACATGTTGGCGTCAGCAGTCTTACGTTCGGCGAATTTGCGGCGATGGGAAATATTTTTTTCGCCGAAAAGCCGGCTCGCCAAGAGGCAAGGTGGCCGAGCGCGATTCGGATGTTAATGTGCGTGTTGGGACAAGGGTAGCGAATTGGGGGGTGTGGGAGGTGAGTATATGGTCGCGCCCCCACCCCCAAACCCCCTCAACCATAAAGAGGGAGGGGGCTTTTTTCGACATTGAGCCGGAATTGCCAAAGCTGTAAGCATTCAGTCATTGCGCGGCGGCGCTTGTCGGTTACACTGATTTGCATAGCCAACTAGGGTCGGAGCGCGGCGGATGACCAAGCGCAGTGTTAAGCGACAAGAAGAGAGGCGGGAATTGAAGCGGCGCAAGCAGTTGATACTCGCCGCGGCCCTGGGGCTGGCGGCGCTGGTCGCGGTGGCGCTGCTGGCTTACTTTGCGTTATCAGATGACGAGAGCGCGGCGGTTACGGTTGAGGTGCTGCCGGCCGAGCTGTCGGCGGATGGCCAGCAAGGCGAAGCGCTGTTCAAGGCGAATTGCCAGGCTTGCCACGGCCCGAACGCGTCGGGCACGAAGCTGGGTCCGCCGCTGATCCACGACATCTACAATCCCGGGCACCATTCGGACGACGCCTTTTATCTGGCGGCGGCGACCGGCGTGCGGCAGCATCACTGGCCCTACGGGGATATGCCGGCTCAGCCGCAGGTTTCGCGCGAGGACGTGACGCTGATTATACGCTTCGTGCGGGAGCTGCAGGAGGCGAACGGGATTGTGCGCAAGGCGTACTAGCGTCGTGGGGTTGGGACGCGGAGGTGTAGGGGATTTCTCACCACAAAGACACAAAGGCACAGAGGAATCTTAGTTGGCGGGTGACTCGTCGCGGAAAGGCAGTTTGGCGAGATTATCGACGATGTCGACCGTGCGCAGGCTGACGGTGATGACGCGCTCGATGAGCTTGAGAATATATTGCTCGTCATCGCTGTAGCCGTTGGGATCGTGCGTGATGCCGCTGCGCCTGTCGGTCTTGACGCGGTATTGGTCGACGATCCAATCGAGGGCCGAGCGGTTGCCCAGGCGGTAGGCGAAGGCGCGCTCGGGGATGCCGTGCAGGGTCAGCGTGTCGTTGTATTTGAGCGTCTGGTAGACCTTGTA
>JAGWBC010000216.1 GCA_021296115.1 Anaerolineae bacterium
CAAATCCGCCGACCTAAGCAAAGCAAACGTACCTGACGTTAAACGTAGGTTGCTGCACAATGTGTACAGCATGACTTGGTTGCCGAAGGACTTCTGGCAAAGGGACCCCTTCGACGACTCCAAAGCCTTCCTGAATCAACTTCTTTCTGTCTGAGCCTGAGCATTGTGCTTAACTAGATTCTCGCTTGACGCGCCAAAGCTTGTGGTAAGCTAGGTTAAGCGCAAGCTGTGATTCCCGGAGTTCATCATGTCCACGCAGAGTCAACGACTGCCCTGGATTATCGCTGGAGCGGCCGGAGTCGGCCTATTTGTGGCATTTGCCATCTGGGGCGGCATCCCGGCTGATGTGAGCGCCGGCGCTTTTTGGGCGCAGAGCGCTATATTCCTGCTGGTGATTTGCGCTTTCGTGATTGCGTTTTGGCATTTGCTGGTTCGGCCTTTGGCGCCGGGTCTGCGTCAGCCGCAGAAGCAGGCCTTGACCTTCCGGGCGCGCGAGTTCCTGGCGCTGATACTGGCATTTGGCGGCTTTGCCACCATTGTCGGCGGCCTCTGGGACGAAGTGTGGCACCGCAGCTACGGCATTCCCTTCGGCGAGGACTTGTTGTGGCGCCCGCACCTGCTGATTTATTTCGGCTTCGCCACGTTCAGCGCCTGCGGCTTCTGGGCGCTGCTATATCTCAATCGCCATTTGCGCGGCAACTTTCAACAGCGATTCCGCGCCAACACCATGGTCGGGCTGCTGATAATGAATGCGGCCTTTTTACTGTACGCTTTGCCGGCGGACCCGGTCTGGCATTTGATCTTCGGCGAAGACATCACGCCCTGGAGCGTGCCGCATTTGATACTGCTGATCAGCTTCGTCGTCACGCAGCTACTGGCCCTGGACCTGCACGTATCAACCTGGAAGCGACATGAATGGCATGTCATCTTCAAGCTGCGGCTCGACGACAGCTTGTCGCTGCTGATTCTGGCTGCCATGCAGATGCTGTGGCTGCAGCTTATGCTGATCGACTGGGACGCGGCGATAATCGGCCTAACAGTGAGTCCGTCCGACATGTATCGCCCTGAATGGCTGCTGGCGGCCAATCTGACCGCATGCGTTGCCTTTGCGGGCGTGGTAGCCACGCGCGTCACCCGCTGCGCCGGCGCGGCCACCGCGGCCGGGCTGCTGGCTTTGGTAAGTCGCCTGATCCTCATCCGTCTCTTCGACGCCGAGATGCTGCAAGTCGCAGCCTGGCTAGCCGCTTTGCTGCCGCTGATCGCCATCGACATTTGGGCTTACTACAGCAGCGCCATCCGCAAGCGGGAGCCGAGCTGGCGCGGAACCGCCATCGCCGTTATCGCCGCCATGGTCCTGAATGCGCCGCTGATGCGCAGCTTGTACCAACTGCCAAATACAGACGACTTGACCTACGCCGCCGCGATTATCGCAACTGCTGGGGGCATGAGCTGGTTCGCCAATCAGCTGGCCGACGCCATGCTGCGCCAGCGTGAAGCGACAGTCTCCGCGACCAGCAAGCGCCAGAGCATCAAGCCGATCGTCTCCTTCGGCATTCTAGCCGCCTTCCTGGCTTTCATTATCATATTCATCGCGACAGCCTCGCCACCAATTTGATCTTGCGCAAAAGCGTTATACTTATCGGCGTGAATGCCAACATTCGATTTCCAAGGGCGGCGCGCCTGCTCGTCAGCCTCGGCCTGGCTTGGCTGCTGAGCGCTTGCAGCGCCATTGAGCTGCATCAGCAGATGGCCAGCCAGACCGCCGCCGCCATCAGGCAGACAGTCGCTGCGGAGGGACCGGCCGCCGATGCCCGCGCCACCTTGGCCGCCTATCAAGCGACGGCGCAGGCGCAGTTGCAGCGCGCCACGCTGTCAGCCGCCACCTTAACCGCGCTGGAGACAGCTGCCACGGGCACTCCCGCCGTCGAGGATGACACCCTCAGCGCGGCCGATACCGTCGTCTATGGCGCGGCGCCAATCGACAGCGACCGGCTGAACATCATCGCCGCCATGGCCTTTGACGCCGGCGGGCAACTGCTGGCGGCAACGCGCGCCGGCGAGGTGTATCGCCTGAGCGACCGCGACGGCGACGGGCTGGCGGACGAGACCGTGCTGATTTTCTCGGACGAACAAGAGGCGCTGGGACAAGTGTCGGGCATGTTCCGGCGCGGCGCCAGCTTGCTGCTGATGCACGACGACGCGCTCAGCCAGCTGCGCGACGAGGACGGCGACGGCCGCTACGAGACGGTGACGCTGCTCAGCGAGGGGCTGCCGGCCGAGCAGAGCGCCTTGCGCGCCAGCAACGGCATCGTCCAGGCGCCGGACGGGCGGCTCTTCACCGCCGATGTCGCTACGGGCGAGATCCTGCGGATTGTGCTGCGGGAGTAGGGGCGCATTTGGAAATTGGCTGGCACTTGCAAACTGTATCCTTCCAATATACGCTACGCTCCGCAGGGTTTTGGTTGGCGCGGGATCGTATCTTCAATGGAGAACAAGCGCATGAGTGATTTCAACAAGCAGATTATTGAAGAGTTTCGGGCAAATGGCGGCAAGGTTGGCGGTTTCTTTGAAGGCGCGACTTTACTGCTATTACATACGATTGGCGCGAAAAGCGGGCTTGAGCGAATCAATCCGGTGGTGTATTTAGCTAATAGCAATCGCTATGTAGTTATCGCTTCCAAAGCGGGCGCGGATACCCATCCGGATTGGTATCATAATATTGTCGCCAATCCTGAAGTCACAGTGGAAGTTGGCAGCGAAACCTTTGCAGCGCTGGCAAGCATTGCCGCGGAACCTGAGCGCACTGAATTGTACGAAAAAATGGAAGCGCGGCATACTGGATTTACCGAGTACAAAAACAAGACCACACGGGTCATACCGGTTATCACCTTAAGCGCTAAGTCATAATCTTCGCACCTTGCTTGCTCAATCTCGCTGAGCGGCGGTTATCCTGTTTTGAACCGGGTATAGCCGCTTGATTTGTCAATGATCTGAATTGCGCGCTGTGGATCTCGCGCTCCTTGCCTCTGCCAGCGATTCTGCGTTATGCTCTGCTGAGTCATCCCCCCAGAGTTACGAGGCGCAACATGGCCGAGAGACTTGCAGCTACGAAGCCGACTAGCAACGGCAAACCACAAGCTGAACCCGCTCCGGCGCCAAAACCGCGGCGTTACGACTACGACATGGTCATCATCGGCTCGGGACCGGCCGGCCACCGCGCGGCGATTCAGTCGGCCAAGCTGGGCAAGCGGGTGGCGGTGATCGAGAAGAAGACGCTGATCGGCGGCGTATCGGTGAATACGGGCACCATCCCGTCCAAGACCCTGCGCGAGGCGGTGCTGCATTTGTCGGGCTTTCGCCAGCGCTCGATCTACGGCGCGTCCTACACGGTCAAGCAGAATATCACCATGAGCGACTTGCTGCTGCGCGCCGACCACGTCATTCGCCACGAGATCGAGATCAGCCGGCATCAGCTGCAGCGCAACGGCGTGGAGCTTTTCGCCGGCATCGCCACGCTGGTTAACGAGCACACGGTGCATCTCAGCTTCGTCGACAAAAAGGGCGAGGACGAGATCACGACGCGGCATATAATGATCGCCGTGGGCACGACAGTGGTGAAGCCGCCCCACATTCCCTTTGACGGCGAGACGATTTTCACCAGCGACGGCTTGCTCAAGCTGGACCATCTGCCGCGGACGCTCACGGTGGTCGGGGGCGGCGTCATCGGCTGCGAGTACGCTTGTATGTTCGCCACCCTGGGCGCGCAAGTGACGCTGGTGGAGCTGAGCGACCGGCTGCTGGACTTCGTCGATCACGAGATTGTGGACGCGCTGGTCTACCACATGCGGCAGCAGCGGGTGACCCTGCGCCTGGGCGAGAATGTGCGCACGATCGAACACTGCGATACGCGATATGGCACGGGCGTCAAGACCTGCCTGGAGAGCGGCAAGGAGATCGTCACCGAGAAGGCGCTCTACGCCATCGGACGGCAAGGCGCGACCCGCAGCCTGGGCTTGGAGAATATCGGCATCGTGCCGGACAAGCGCGGGCGCATCCAGGTGAACGAGCATTATCAGACGGCCATCCCCACGATTTACGCGGTGGGCGATGTGGTGGGTTTTCCCAGTCTGGCATCGACCTCTATGGAGCAAGGGCGCATGGCGGCTTGCCACGCCTTCGGCATCGAGCATCAGAGCATCCCCGAGCTTTTCCCCTACGGCATCTACGCCATCCCCGAGATAAGCACTTGCGGCGCCAACGAAGAGGAGCTGACGCGGGCCGGCATCCCCTACGAGATCGGCAAGGCCTACTACAAGGAGATCGCGCGCGGACAGATCCTGGGCGATACCATCGGCATGCTGAAGCTGGTTTTTCACCGCGAGAATCACAAGCTGCTGGGTGTGCATATCATCGGCGAAGGCGCGAGCGAGCTGATTCACATCGGGCAGACGGTGATGGCTTTCGGCGGCACGGTGGATTATTTCATCAATAACGTGTTCAACTATCCCACGCTGGCGGAGTGTTATAAGACGGCGGCCTTTGACGGGATCAATCGGATTATGTAGGGCCTATGGTATACTGCTTGCGCAAATTCACCCGCGAGGCAGACCATGAAAAACCGGCTCTACTACGGCGACAACCTGGAAATACTGCGCAACCGCGAATACTTCCCCGATGAGTTCGTT
>JAGWBC010000217.1 GCA_021296115.1 Anaerolineae bacterium
GCGCTTCGGCAACCAAAACGCCCAGTGACAGCCCGCTGATGATGCGGTTTCGCTGCGGGAAGTTTTTGCCCAAGGGCGCCGAGCGCAATGGCATCTCCGTGATGATGGCGCCGCTTGCCTCGATATCCGCCGCCAACTCGATATGCTCGCGGGGATAGACTCTATCGATCCCGGTCGCCACCACGGCGATAGTTTTTCCGCCGGCGTCAAGCGCGCCTCGATGAGCCTCGGCATCAATACCGTGCGCCATGCCGGAGATTATGGTAACGCCTTGCCGCGCAAGTTGTCTTGAGAGTTCAAAGGCGACATCCAGTCCGTAGCGGCTGGCCTTGCGCGTGCCTACGACGGCTACCGCGCTTTCATTGCCGAGCGCGAGCGCGCCGCGAAAATAGAGCAGGATCGGCCGGTCGGGCAGCGAGCGCAGGAGCCTGGGGTAGCTCTCGTCTTCCAGCGTAATCAGCGATGCGCCGGCGCTGGCGACCCGATCCATTTCGCGCGTCACATCAATTTTCCGTCGTGCCGCGCAGAAATCATCCAGAAGCTTTCGCGGCAGGTCGAGCCGCATGATGCTCGAATCCGCTTCGCGCCAGAGTTCTTCTGCTGAACTGAAACTCTTCAGCAGTCTGGACAATTTGGCGATGCCGAAATTCGGGACGAGATGCAATCCCAGCCAGAATTGTTGATGATGGTTTGACGGCATAGAGGTCCATTAATGAAGCGGCGACGCGTTCAGCATATCAGCAGGGAAAGATTATTGTCAAGTTTGCCGGAAGATGACTTAATCCGGAATCAGGCCTTCGGGCAGGGACATCGTGATTAGCTCTGAATCAAAGTCGATGCTCACGATCGTTTCTTCATGCGCCGGCAGAAGCAGTTCTCCGTGATCCGGGCTTTCGACGATATAGACATCGTTGGCGCCGGTCTGCAGCACCTCCTTGACGATTCCGATTGCTTTGCCCGCGCTGACAACCTGCAAGCCGATCAACTGGAACAGGTAATACTGCTCGCCTTCCAGCGGCGTTATCTGCTCGCGGTCGATCAAAACAAGTTTGGAGCGCAGCCCTTCGGCATCATCGCGGCTGCTATAACCTTCAAGGGTCAGCAGCGCATAAGCCTTGTTAAAGCGAACTCGCTCAACCTGCAAACGATTTCTGCGCTCGTCGGTCGCAGAGTCTGCCAGGTGGACGTATTTCAAATCGAGCAGCTGCTCGCGATTCTCGGTCAAGACGCGCATACGCACTTCGCCACGCACACCGTGCGGACGGAGCACTTCGCCTACAACGAGAAACTGTGGTGTTTCGAATTGCACCGGCGACTATTCGATTTCAAGGATCACGCGCCGGCGGCGGTCGCGTCCGCGATCGTCGGCTGAGGAAACGGCCCGCAGCAGCGCGCGAATGGAATTTGCCACGCGTCCGCTGCGCCCGATGATGCGTCCCATATCGTCGGGGGCAACGGAAAGCTCAAGCACGACGCTGCGCCCGGTCTCTTTGGTTGTGACTGTAACTTCGTCAGGCGAGTTGACGAGATTCTCGGCGATATAGCGGACTAACTGTTCTTCAGCCATGGGCTATCACCTAGTCGCCGCTGTCGGCGGAGAGGCGGGCGGCTTCCCGCGCTTTGATCTTGCTTTCGCCGTCGCCGGGAGCAGGATAATTGGTCTTGGGGCTGGGCATTTCGCCGCGGCTGTCCGCCGCCTCACGCACCAGGTCTTCCATGCTCTCGCCGGCGCGCAGCCGCTCAAAGCGTTCCCAGGTGCCGGTGTGCTCCAGCAGGCGCCGAACCGCATCGCTGGGTTGAGCGCCGACGCTGAGCCAATAGAGCGCTCGTTCCTCTTCGATGATTTCGGTGGCCGGGCGCGTGCGCGGATTGTAGTGGCCGATGTTTTCCAGATAGCTGCCGTTGCGAGCCTTCCGCTGGTCAGTCACGACAATGCGGTAGCTCGGTTGCCGTTTCAAGCCTTGACGGCGCAAGCGAATACGAACCATTGATCTTCTCCTCTTTGCCGGCTTAGGCGCTCAAGCCGGGAATACTGGGCATTTTCCCTCTGCTGATTTGATTCATGAGCCGGCTCATCTGCTGGAATTGCTTGAGCAACTCATTGACATCGCGGACTTCAACGCCGCTGCCGCTGGCGATACGGCGTTTGCGGCTGGCTTTGAGAATCCGCGGATGCTTGCGTTCCTGCGGCGTCATCGAATTGATGATCGCTTCGACTTTCCTGATACGCTTTTCAATATCTTCGTCGTTAAAATCGGTCTGCATTTGCAGCTTGGACATGCCCGGAATCATTCCCAGTACTTTGCCCAGCGGTCCCATGCGCCGGATCTTCTGAAGCTGATCGAGGAAATCCTGCAAAGTGAAATCATTCTTCATGATCTTGCTTTGCAGTCGCAGGGCTTCTTCCTCTTCGTACACCGATTCCGTCTTCTCGATCAGCGACATGATGTCGCCCATGCCGAGGATGCGCTGCGCGATGCGGTCGGGGTGGAAGAGTTCCAGCGTGTCGGCGCTGACTTTCTCGCCCGTTCCCATGTATTTGATCGGCACGCCGGTGACGGCTCTCATGGACAAGGCTGCGCCGCCGCGGGCATCGCCGTCTACGCGCGTCAATACCAAGCCGGTTATGCCGAGATGCTCGTTAAATCCGCGAGCGATATTGACGGCCTCTTGCCCGGTCATGGCGTCGGCAACCAGCAAGATTTCAGCCGGCGCCGAGATGCGCTTGATCTCTTCCAGCTCATCCATCTTGGTTTCGTCAATCTGCAACCGGCCGGCAGTGTCGACCAAGACGACATCGGCTTCAAGTTCTTTGGCTTTCTTGAGGCCGCGTTTCACGATGGCTGGCGGTGTACTTGACGTGCCTTCTTCGTAAATCGGCACATTGATCTGCTTGGCCAGGGTCACCAGCTGATCGACGGCCGCGGGGCGGTAGGTATCCGCCGCAATCATAAGCGGGCTGCGGCCTTCAGCGCGCAGGTGCAGCGCGAGTTTGGCTGTGTTGGTTGTCTTGCCCGTTCCCTGCAAGCCGACCATCATGATGACGTGGGGCTTGCTGCTGCCGCTGAAGCTCAGACGGCCCGGCTCGCCCAACATATCCACCATTTCTTCGTGGATAATCTTGACGACTTGTTCGCTTGGCTTAAGGGCTTTGTGAACTTCTTCGCCCAGGGCGCGCTGGCGGACTTCCTTGATGAAGTCCTTTACGATGGGCAGGGCCACATCCGCTTCAAGCAGCGCCATACGCACCTCGCGCATGACGGCCTTGACGTCCGCTTCTTTTACGCGGCCGCCTTTGCGCAAACTTTCGAAGGCTGTGTCAAGCCTTTGTGACAACGATTCAAACATAGCTATCCTTGCGGGAAACAACGCCAATCGATTCTAGGCCAGGGTCAAGCAATAGTCAAGGCAAGCCTTTGTCGCTGCTCACGCTGCCGCCCTGGCCTGAAATCCGGCGTCGCGCAGGCGACCTGCTAGACTTCGCCGGAGGGAATAAGGCGGTTCATCACCAAAAAAGCGGCAATGCCCAATATGCCGGCGACTATGCCAATTAGCAGGAAGTTGCCAGCGCTCTCTTTGTAGATCAGGGCGCCTGCCGCCGCGCCAGAAACACGGCCCAGCGAGTGCGCTCCCACGTTGGCGCTCATCATGACAGCTCGTGATTTGGGCAATATTTCGCTAAACAAGGGAATCGCAGAGACGATGGCGGTTTCAATGCAGATGAACATGAAGAAAATCCCCGCCATCGCCAGGGGCAGGCTGAATGAAAGCTGGGGAATGATAAGGAAGCAGATGGCCGCGAGCAGGATGCCGTACATTGACGTCCGCTTGGCGCCGAAGCGGTCGGCCAAGGTGATGACGATGAATTCGCCGATGACTTCAGCTATGGATATGACGATGGTAATGGCGCCGAGAGCGGTCAAAACCAGGCCGAAGCTGGCTTCCATCCAAAGGCCGTAGTTGATGTAAAAGATCTCATGAGAGGCGGTTAGGCAGAAGGTGAATATCAGCGCGAACACGGCGGGTGGATGGGCGCTGACCATGCGCATGGCCGCGAGCGGGCTGACCAAGCGCGTTTGCTTGCGTTTATGATCGGGTCTAATGTCCGCTTCCACCATGACCAGGCAGGCCAATGCGCTCAGCGCCAGCGAAAGCGCGAGCAATAAGAATATCGCTTGCAGCGTGCTTACGTCGAGCAGGAAGCCGGCGACGGGCGCGGAGATAAAGCCTGACAGCGCCCAGCTGAGCTCGGCGATTCCCATCACGCGGGCGCGCCGGCTGAAGTGCACGGCGTCGCCGATGTAGGCTTGGAAGGTTGGATCGTAGATAATCTTGCCGACGCCAAAGCCGAACATGACGATAACGAAGATGCTGTATTGGGCGAAGAGCGCGCCGACTGCACTCATCAGCGCCATTGCCAGCAGCGCGCCGACCAGAACGGCTTTGCGCCCAAAATGGTCGGAGATTGTGCCGAGCACGGGACTTAGCAGGCCGGAGACATTGGTCAGGGCGATCACATTTTGAATGTTGTCAGCGGGAACGCTGAAGGCGGCGCCTATGGGCGCGACGAAAGGGTAGGCGAAACGGCGCGAGATATTGATCGCCAAGCGACCACAGACAATGGCGAAAATCGAGCGGTTTATTCGGTCGCTCAA
>JAGWBC010000218.1 GCA_021296115.1 Anaerolineae bacterium
TTGCAATCCATAATTGAGGCGAGAAGCTATTGCGGACTGTACTTAATGCACACCGCAACTGGACGAACGGGAGAACGATATGCGCTTGATTGGGCTGACGATTGCAGCTGTCAACATGAAAGAGATGGTGCGCTTCTATAATGCCGTCTTTGGCGCCGGGCTCAAGCAGACGGTGCATATCGGCGATCAGCAATTCTACGGCGGCGCGCTCGCGGGTCTGGAAGTGGTGCTCTGTCCCAATGCCATCGCCGGTGTGGTGGCCGAGCAGAATCGTCAGCAATTCCGCTTTGAAGTCAGCGATATCGAAAGGGTGATGGAGCAGGGCCTGGCGAATCATGGCAGCGAGATCAACCCGGTAGACGAATACAAGGGCGCCAAGGTTGCCTCCCTGGCCGATCCCGATGGCAATACCATTGAGTTTGTCGAGCAGGTCTCATAAAGCGGCGCGAATGCTGCGCGTCAGTTCCTCCAGCGTCGGCGTATAATTGCCCAGATGGCGCACGACGATGCCGCTGGCGTAATTGGCCAGTTGGACCGCATCGGCCGCCGCAGCGCCGCCAGCCATCGCCAGCGTGGTGGTCGCGATGGCGGTGTCGCCAGCGCCGACCGTGTCGAAAACATCGCTGACGCTTGGCGCCGGGCAATGTTGAGTCTCGCCGTCACAAGCGACTGTGGCGCCGCGATTGCCGCGGGTGATGACTGCCGCCTGCTCGATTCCCAGGGAGCTAGCCAATTCCAGCGCGGCCCGGCTGAAATCGTCATCACTGACCAGCTCGCGATTGAGGTATCGCTGCGCGTCATCCGCATTGCACTTGATAAGGTCCAAACCGCCGAAGCTGGCAAATTTGCCTTGCACGTCTGCTGTGATCAGGATCCCGGAACGGCGGCAGAGCTCCCGAATGCGCCTCACTAATTCGGGCGTCAGCAAGCCGCCATGATAATGGGATAGCAATACCGCATCCACTCGCTCCAGCCGGCTCTCGGCGAAGGCCACGATTTGCAATTCTGTTTCTTCATCGATGGCGCGGCGTGTCAGCGTGTCGATGCGCGTCACTTGCTGCGGAAAGCGCAGTCCCATCTGCGCCAGGATGCGTGTCTTGACCGTGGTCGGGCGATCAGCGCAGCGGATCAGCCCGCTGGCATCAATCCCTTTGTCTTCCAAAGTTTGGACGAGGCGCGTTCCGGCGCCATCCTCGCCGATCACACCCACCTGTACAGCGCGGCTGCCGAAAGAAACGATATTCGCGGCTGGATTTGCGGAGCCGCCAGCGATATAGCGCTTGGACTCCAGCTCAAGCACCGGTACCGGCGCTTCCCGGCTCATGCGCGTCGGCTTGCCGGTGATGTATTCGTCCAGCATCACATCGCCGATGACCAAGACCGTCTTTCCGGCCAGTCCGGCTACCTCTGACAGAAGTTGTTCGGGCATGCTTGCTCTTTCGCTCCGCTGACGCAATCCAGTTTACAATAGAATCCACACTTGAATGAAGGCAGGCATGCGGCTCAGCGTCTTGCTTGCCGCCGGACGGCCAAAACGAAGCGCGGCAAACGCAGCATGCGCCGCCAGCGCCAAGGCTGTCTCAGCAAGCGATAGAGCCACTCCAGGCCACGCTGCCGCATCCACTTTGGCGCGCGCGGAATGACGCCGGCGATAAAGTCGAGCGAGCCGCCAACGCCCATCGCCATGGCTACCTGCAAGCGCGGCAAGTTTCGCGCGATCCACTTGTCTTGCTCGGGCGCGCCGTAGGCAACAAAGAGAATGTCGGCGCCGCTGCCATTGACCAACTCGACGATATGGTCTTCCTCGCCGGCTGAGGGACTGCCGCCGTATGTGCCAGCGACGTTCAGGCCGGGGAAGCGTTCCTGCACGATCGCAGCGGCCTTCTCCGCCACACCCGACGCTGCGCCCAAGAAGAAAACCTTCCAGCCACGCTCGGCGGCATGGCGCGCGATATAAGGAACGCCGTCCGAGCCCGTCACCCGCTCCGGCAGCGGCGCGCCCAGGAAGCGGCTCGCCCACAGCAGCCCAACCCCGTCGGGCACGCAGACCGCCGCGCGCTGCAGAATGGCGAAGAATATCGGATCCTGCTGCGCGATCATGATGTATTCCGGGTTGACTGTGCAAACGTGCCGGGCGCTGTCCCCCGCGCGAATCCATCGGTCAATCTCTTGCAGCCAAGTCTGATACGTGATCGAATCGACTGGTACATCAAGGATTCTCAGTCGCTTGTCCTGCTCAACCGTCGGCGGGCTTGCGCTGAAATCAACCGTAGGCGAGTGTTCCTTGTCCAGCACGCGTCGGGCGGCATCGGTGACTTGCTCCACGGTCACCAGTTTCATGCAGGTGCGCGCCGCGCATCCCCCTCGCGCGCCAATAGAATGTCCGATGTAGCTGCAGGGGCTGCATTCGACGCCGCTGCGCAGAACGGTCGCTTGAGCGCCGATCGCCCAAGGCCGCCAGGCGTCGGCATTGCTGGGCCCGAATATGCAGATCACCGGCGTGCCGGTCGCCGCGGCAATATGCATGACTCCGCTGTCGGCGCCGATGAAAAGATCCGCGCCGGCTAAGACTTCCGCCAATTGCGGCAGCGTCGTCCGGCCCACCAGATCCGTGGTGTTCACGCCCGCGAGCTGTCCGGCGATGCCGGGCTCATCTTCTCGCGATCCAACCAGCACAATCTCGGCGTCGTGGCTTTCGCTGAGTTGACGAGCCAGCGCCGCGAAGCTCTCCGCCGGCCAACGCCGAGCCCTGCTATATCCGCCGCTGCCAGTGTGCAAGACGACTCTCGGCTTGTCGCGGACAGTTGTCGTTCTGCCCGCCAAGGGCTCGCGCCTCACCTGCGCCGGACGCGGCTCGCGGCTCGCGCCCAGCAGCCCCACCAGCTCCAGCCAATACTGCGCCTGATGCAGCGCGCCGAATCCGGCATCGTCAATGGAATCCGTCAGAAAGCCGATATTTTGGTTCTTCACTTTGGCAATCAGCCAGAACTTGAAGACGCCAGCTCGCAGCGTGAAATGATGAAAGAAAATCACTGTATCGTACTTGCGCCGGCGCAGACTGAAGATTAGCCGCAGATTCGCCGGCGAGTAGAACGACCGACCCGCGCTGCCGCCGCGCTTTAGTGGAATCGCCGCGTCGATTAAACCGGGCGGGAAAACCGGCAGCGCATGCTCCGAAGCCAGGAGGTCGATAGCAGCTTGCGGATAGGCTTCGCGCAGTGCGGCTATTGCGGGCGTGGTCAGCACCAGGTCGCCGATATCCGCCAGTTGCGCCAGCAGCAGTCGCGGTTGATTCGATTCAGAAAACATATCAGATAGCCGCCGCGTCGATTGAAGACGGCGCGCCCAGCGCTGCAATGGCCTGCATCACCTGCCCAGCAGCGGCCGCCCAGGTGAATCGCCCGGCGCGTTGACGTCCCCGCTGAATCAACTCTCGCCGCAGAGCTTCGTCCGCGCTGCATCGGCACATGGCCTCAGCGATTTCCGCCACACTTTGGGGATCGACCAGCAACCCGGCGTCGGCGACGATCTCGCCCAAGCTGGAAGTCTTGCTGGCGATGACCGGCGTCTCCGCGCGCATGGCTTCAATGGCGGGGAAGCCAAAACCTTCGTATAAGCTGGGAAACACCAAGGCAATCGACCCGGCCAGCAATCCTGGCTTGTCGGCTTCGTCGATGTAACCGGCGAGCCGAACATTGCGCGCCCCCTCCAGCCAGCCGTCTTCAAACAGCCAGCCCTTGCCGCCAGCCAAGACCAGCGCAGTCTCGTTATCAACTTGCTCTTGCTGCCATCGAGCAAAAGCCTGCACCAGCCGGCGGATATTCTTGCGCGGCTGCAGTGTGCCTAGAAACAAAAAATACCGCTCCGGCAGCTCATATTTGGCGCGCGCGGCGGCGACATCCGCGGCCGTCTCCCGCAGGCAGTCGCCATCGACGCCGGGATAGACCACATGAATCTTGTCCGCATTTGTCCCGTAGTAGCGGCGCAAGTCGTCGGCTGTGGCCTGGCTGTCGGCCAAGACGATATCAGCCCGCGCTTGGCTGAAGCGTGTTGTCGCGTTCAAATAAGCCCGTTGCATGGGCGGATGCGCGGCCGGGAAGACCTTGAAGCCCAGATCGTGTACCGCGACTATGGCGCGTCCGGGAAAGAGCGCCGGCAGCGTATGAGCCGGTACAAAGGTGATATCCGGCCGGGATTGCCAGAGCGCAGCCGCAAAGCGCAGATGCGTCCATAGGCGCGGGAAGGGAATGACGAATTGCTGTGTGTGCGCCGACTCAGCGAATAGGCCCGCGGGCGGATGGTCTCGCAAGTAAAGCGAGATGCGATGGGGTTGCCTCAGACTTTCATTGGCGGCGAGCAAAGCTTGGACCAGACGCAGCGAGTAATGCTCAGTACCAGTTGGTCGGGAGGATGTACTGCGGCTGGCGTCTATCGCGATGTGGAAGGGCATACCTTGGTCCGGCGCCGGTCGCTTGGCAGGTGAGCTTAGAGCCCAATGATGTGGTCGCCGTCTCGACTGTTGTATACATGGCGCGTATCCACGATGACGCAGCTATTCGCCGCGATCTCTCGCCAGTCAAAGGCGGAATGATCGGTGACGACAACCACGCAATCGGCGCTCCGCAACAAGGCCGGGCTGAAGTCCGCGCCGCTGATCAAAGTCTCGGGATCCAAGCGAAGTTCCGGCACATGAGGATCGCAGTAGGCGACTTCCGCGCCTCGCTGACGCAGCAGGCTAATAATATCCAGCGCCGGGCTCTCGCGGACGTCATCCACATCGCGCTTGTAAGCCGCACCCAAAATCAGCACTTGCGAGCCGCGAACCGACTTCTGCTGGTCGTTGAGCGCCTGCGTGATTTTATCGAGTACGTAGAGCGGCATTGCCGCATTCACCTCGCTGGCCAATTCGATAAAGCGCGCGTTGTAATCCAGCGTACGCAGCTTCCAGCTCAAATAGTGCGGATCGACCGGGATGCAGTGACCGCCCAGACCCGGCCCGGGATAAAAGGGCATATAACCGAAAGGTTTGGTGGCGGCGGCGTTGATGACTTCCCAGACGTCAATATCCAGCTTGTCGCACATCAGAGCCATCTCGTTGACCATGCCGATGTTGACCGCGCGAAAGGTATTCTCCAGCAGCTTGACCATCTCGGCGGCTGTCGGCGAGCTGACGCCGATGATCTTGTCCACCGCTGCTTGGTAAAGCGCTTGCGCCACTTCCGTGCAGCTATCCGTAATGCCGCCGACCACTTTGGGCGTATTGCGAACGGAATACTGTCGGTTGCCCGGATCGATCCGCTCAGGTGAATAAGCCACGAAGACTTCTTGGCCGACCTTGAGCTGCTCGCGTGTAATCTCGGGCAGAATGATCTCTTCGGTTGTGCCGGGGTAGGTCGTGCTTTCCAATACGATGAGCATGCCCGGCTGGCATATCTCGGCGATCGAATCGGCCGCCTGGCTGATGTATGACATGTCGGGGTCGCGCGTTTTGCGAAGCGGCGTCGGCACGCAGATGCTGATGGCATAGGCCGCGCGCAAGTCGTCGTAATAGCCTGTTGCGCTTTGCCTCCCGGCGGCAACCAGGCTACTCACGCTGTCAGCCGGGACATCGTCGATATAGCTGCCTCCGGCGTTGAGCGTCCGTACTTTGTCTTCGTCCACATCCAAACCCAGCACCGTGAATCCGGCGCCGGCGAACTCGACCGCCAGCGGCAAACCGACATAACCGAGGCCGGCCACTGCCACGATGGCTGTTCGGTCCGCGATCTTGCCCAGCAATACCTGTTTGTAATTCATTGCCGTCCTGTGTGGCTGTCGTGTCACAACTCAATTATAGTACGGCGCTGCCTAGGCCTGCAGGTAAATGTCAAGCAAAGCCGCCGCACATTCTATTCGCGCAAATTGGAGGATGCGGTTGAAGTATATACGCTGATTGTGAGGCGGGGTCTCTCCATTTGCTGGGAGACCCCGTTCATGTTTACACGGCGATTTCGCGCTGCTCATAGCGGTAGAGCGCCGCCAGCAGCATAAGCACTGACAAGCCCACGAATCCGGCGATATGCGGCCAGATAAAGCCCTGGGACAGAATCTCGCCGGTGTTGTAGTAGGTCAGGAAGGATATGGCGCCAACCGACTCGGCCACCGTGCCTTCGGCCGCCGCGCCGATCGTCTGCAGCATATAGCTGATGATGACGAAGGCGGTCACAATGCCAAGCGCCACCGTCCGCCGGCGCACCAGCACGGCGATCAGCATGGTCGCCGCCATGACGAAGACCATCAGCGGGATGAGATAGAAGGTGACTTCCGCCAGGAGCGCCACGTCCAATTCGACGCCGCCCAGTATGACGCCGGCATAGAGTCCCAGATAGATCAGGACGACCACGCCCACAACGCTCACGGCGTATGCCAGAAACTTCTCAACCATGACCTGCGCGCGCGATATGGGCAAGCTCAAGAGCACATCGCTGGTGCCTTCGTCTTCTTCGTTGGCGCTGATTCGCATACCCATGACGACTGGGTAGACGGCGAATATCAAGGCCGATTTGCCGAAGAAGCCGAGGGCCACAAAGCCTTCATTGCTGGTGAATACCGCCAGGTCATCGCCAACGCCTACCATGGCCAGGATCACCGGCGGGAAGCTCTCCAGCAGCGCGGACATTGCCTGCATATCGAAAAGCGGCACCATCAGCACCACCAGCAGCGCCATCGCCGCCAATCCGACCCCCCAATAGACCATCTGCTTCCAGGTTTGCTTGAGCGTCTCGTGAAATACTGAACCAATCATTTTGCGGCCTCCTAGATGCCGATGTCTCGGCTGACAAACATTTTCAGGGACAGGGCGAAGCCGATCAATGCGGCCAACAGCAGCACGACGGTATTCGCCGGATCATAGGTACCCAGCACGAATGCCTCGCCATGCACGTAGCTGAAGTAGGACAGGCTCTCCATCAGATCAGCGGCAGCGCCACCCGCGGCCGCGCCGATAGCGTTGAACAGGTAGCTGACGATGACGAAGGCGGCGGACAGAGCGATCGCAACCGAACGCCGGCGCAAGACGGTCGCCAGCAGGCTCGTCACGGTCATCACCAGCAGCAGGCCCGGATACAAATTCAGTATGCTGGCGAAGATGACACCGTTCTGCGCTTCGATGTTCAGCCCGATCAAGCCGCCGACGGTAATGGCCGCGGTCAAGACGATGATCGCCAGCCCAATCAGCGCGTAGCCGAGCCAACGTTCCAACATATACGCCGCGCGCGAAATCGGCAGCGACAGGATCACATCCATCACGCCGGACTGCTCGTCATTGGCTGTAATGTTTAAGCCGGCCATCACGGCGAAAACGGACAAGAATATCGCCGCTTCCGATAAGAATACCGAGACGATCCAGCCTTCAGATGTGGTTAAGATCGCCACATCGCTGGCGCCAAAGGCTTTGAGCACGGCGGGCGGCATGGAACTGAGCAGGTCGGCGTATCCGGAAATGATATCCGGGCTGGATGCGATGAAGTCGATATAGAGCCCCAAGGCGCCGAGCCCCAAACCCCAATAGAGAATCTGCTTCCAGGATGTGCGCAGGGTGTTGCCAATTACGATGCCGCTCATTAGCTCT
>JAGWBC010000219.1:0-1593 GCA_021296115.1 Anaerolineae bacterium
CGACTTCCCGGCGCCGGAAGAGTTCGCCCCCTCGCGCGACCCGGAGCGGTTCGCTCGCCCCGAAGACGAGCTGCCAGCGAGGGCGCCCGAAGTCGAAGTGGGCGAGGCGGCGCAGCGTTTTCTCGATATGCAGAACCGGGCCGCCAGACTGGCCGACTTGCTCAGCAAAGAAGAGATCAGCTTTGAGGACTATCAGCGGCTGCTCTACGAGGCGATGGTGCAAGACGAGGCGGGCGTATGGTGGATGATCGACGCCGAGAACGACGAATGGTATCGTCACAATCCCGTTAGTAACCAATGGGAAACTGACTTTCCGCCAGCCTTGCGCGAGCTTGAGCGCGCCCGCCGCGATCCCGATGCCACGCTGACGCAGCCCAAGGCCGACTTCGATTTGCCGCCGGGCTACGGCGAGCCGAAAGCCGGCGACCCCATTTATGACGAGCGCGGTGTCAAGGTCGGCGCGATGCCGCCCACCAAAGACGAGCTCTACACTGTGCCCGGCTCGGCAGCGCTGGTCGATGAGCTGCCCGGCCAGCAGCCGACGCTCGCCGCCGACGCCCAAGACAACGCCACCATGCAGTTGCCGGCACGCTACGACGCCGACAGCGTCATTCCGCGCGCCATCGACAGCGACTTCGAGATGCAGCCGTCGCCGATCGTCCAGGAATTGCTGAGCACGCGCCGCAACAATCGAATCCGCTGGGCGACGACCCTGGTCGCCGGTCTTCTGATTGTCGCCTTGATCGGCGTGATCGTGGCTGTCGGCGTCATCATGATGTGGTATCGCGACAAGGTCGAGCCCTTCGCCGATGGCATCGCCGCGCTGGAGAATTACACGCCGGCTTATCAGACCGCCCGAATCTTCGACGCCGACGGCAACCTGCTCGCCGCCATCAACAGTCAAGAGACCGGCGCGCGCACCTCCGTCTCGTTGGCGCAGGTCAGCCCCTACATGATTCACGCCATTGTTTCGCAAGAGAACGAGCGCTTCTTTGAAGACCCCGGCTTCGACCCGGTCGCTATCGCCCGCGCCTTCATTCAGAACGTCAGCGGCGGCGGCATCGAATCCGGCGCCAGCACCATCACGCAGCAGATCGCTCGCAACCTGGTGCTGCATGACCGCGATGTCACCGTCGAGCGCAAAATCAACGAAATCCTGGTCGCGCTGGAAATCGCCAATCGCTACGATAAAGAGAAGATCCTGGAACTGTATTTGAATGAAATATTCTTCGCCAACCAGAGCTATGGCGTGGAAGCCGCCGCGAACTTTTATTTCGGCCACAGCGCAGCGCAATTAAATTTCGCTGAAGCGGCGCTGCTGGCCAGCATCGTGCCCTCGCCGGTACAGCACGACCCGGTCAGGAACCGCGATGTCGCTGTCGCCGGCATGCGCTCCACCATGCGCAAGATGATCGAAGTCGGCTGCTTGCAATTTCAGCATGACGACTGGCCCACGCGCGGGCCCTTCTGCATCGTCGACGGCGCCGAGATTGACGTCGCCGGCGGCGGCCCGGCAGTGCTGGTGCGAACCAGCGAAGCGGGCGGCATCGTCGGCGGCATGGCGATCCTGCAGATTGCGGAAATCGAAACGAC